>DATEJJ010000549.1:0-2270 GCA_035278125.1 Rugosimonospora sp. | reverse complement strand
TGCAGGGCGGCCAGCGTGCGCCGCCGCGCGGCCCGGCCGAGCAGGTCGCCGATCCAGGCGCCCAGCCGGGGGTGGCGTTCGACCGTACGCATCAGCCAGGGCCAGCTGTCCGGCACGTGCCGCAGCTCCATCGCGTACGCTCGGCACAGTGCGTGGCCGAACCGGCCGGGGAGCAGGTCCAGGAAGTCGTGGCGGTCCACCGCGAAGCCCGCGTCGACCAGCTCGCGCGTCAGCTGTGCGGCGGCACCGTCGTGGCCCGCGCCGATACTGGCCGACACGACAGCCGCGCGCCGCGCCGGTACCTTGCCGGGCACCGCATGCCCAGTCACGCGAGCGCCTCCTCACCGTCGTACCGCCGTCGAGACTTACTACCCAGAATGTAGTAGGCACCGGATACTACTAAGAAGGTAGTAGCGCCGCCAAGAGTGAGATCATGAACGTTCTCAGAACGTGTCTCAGGTACTACCCTTCTCGTAGTACGGGCCGGCCAGATGGAGGGTAGACGGTGGACGCCAGTCGGCGAGCCAGGGGCATGCTGGAGCAGGAGATCGTCGCGGCGCTGGCGGCCGCGGGCGAACCGATGACGCCGGCACAGGTACGCGACCTGCTCGGCGGCGACCTCGCGTACACGACCGTGATGACCGTACTGGCCCGGCTGGCCGAGAAGGGGCAGCTGACCCGGGACCGGGTCGGCCGTGCCTACGCCTACCGGGCGGTTCGGGACGAGGCCGAGGTGACGGCGCGGCAGATGCAACGCTTGCTGGATTCCGGAGACGACCGCGCGGCGGTACTGTCCCGGTTCGTGGGTGTGCTCTCCGAGGAAGACGAGCGGCTGCTGCTCGACCTGCTGCGGCAGGACGACGGGATCGACGAGGAACTATGAGCGAGCGCCTGCGCGAGCGCCCGGTCGGCCCTGCCGGGCCGGCCGCTCGCGCCCTCTCCTGCGAGGGGGCGCCATGACCAGCGCGGCCATCGTCGTAGCATTCGTCACGGTCGTCTTCGCGGTCGCGGGGCCGCAGTTGGCACAGCGGCTGCCGCCCGCCGTGGCGATCCGGGTGCTGGTACCGGCCAGCCTGGCGATCTCGATGTGCGGCATCTGGGTACTGGGTGCGGTCGCCCTCACCTGGGCCGGCACGCTCGGCCCGGTCAGCCGGTACGGCGGCTGGTCGCCGGAGCAGCTGCGCGCGGACAGCCCGTTCCCGATGACCCTGGCCTTCCTGTGCGCGCTGCTCACCACGCTCGCCGTCGGGCGCCTGCTGACCGTCGGTACCCGCCGGCTGTGGAACCTGCTCGCGGTGCGGCGCTGCTGCCGGCGGCTCGGCTCGCCCGGATCGCTGATCGTCATCGAACACGAACGCCCGGACGCGTTCGCCACGCCCGGTGCCGCCGGCCGGATCGTGATCACCACCGGCCTGCTGCGCGCGCTCACGGCGGACCAGCGCCGCGCGCTGATCGCCCACGAGACCTCGCACATCGTCCGGCACCACGCCTGGTGGCTGTTCGGCGCGGCGCTGACCAGCGCGGCCAACCCGATGATGACGCCGATGAGCCGCGCCGTCGCGCACCTGGTGGAGCGGTGGGCCGACGAGGACGCCGCGCGCGAGGTCACCGACCGCAGGCTGGTCGCCGAGACCGTGGCGCACGCCGCGCTGCTCACCCGCCACCGCGAGCCGGGCTGGCGGCCGTCCGCCGCGCCCGCGGCCACCGGCGGGGACATGCCCAAGCGGGTACGCGCGCTGCTCGAACCGCCGCAGCAGCCGCGGGTGGGGCCGCTGGTACTGCTGGCCGTGCTGCTCGCCGCGAGCCTGGTGGCCACGGGCACCATGCAGACCCGCAGCGAGACGCTGTTCGACAACGCGAGCGCCTGCGGCATCTGCCACCGCTGAACGCGGACCGGCGCTGTCAGGCGGGTGGTGCCCCGGCCAGGGCGAGGGTACGGGTGGTGACCGCGGGCTTCCGCACGCTCCAGCAGATCAGCCCGATCGGCAGGATCGCCCAGCAGGACAGCAGCCGGTAGAGGAGCACCCCCGCCGCGGCGGGGGCGGTACCGGCGCCGGCGGTGGTGAGCGCGAGCAGCAGGCTGGCCTCGATGACGCCGATACCGCCGGGGGTGGCCGGGATCTGCCGGAGCAGCTGCGCGGCGAGGTACGCGGCGGCGACCACCCGGGCGGGTACCGTCAGGCCCACCGCGTGTACCGCGGCGAGCAGGCAGCCCAGGTCGGTCAGCCAGTTCACGCCGGCCAGGAGCAGCACGCGCAGCCAGTCGCCGG
>DATEJJ010000548.1:0-2994 GCA_035278125.1 Rugosimonospora sp. | reverse complement strand
TTGCCGGCCAGCGCGTCCCGGGTCGCCCGGGCCCGCCAGCGCGCCTCACCGGTCGCCGCGCCCACCCGTCCGGTGGCCTCGCCGGCCAGATCCTGGGTGCGCTGCTTCACCTGCCGGGCGGTGGACCCCGCCTGGCTCAGCCTGTCGACCATGCCCACCGTGCACCTCCTGAGTCGAGCCGCTCACCCTCTCCCTCCGGGAATGCCCAGCCGGCCGCCGCGGCAAACGGCGGGCCCGGGAGTGGCAGGTGTGAACAGGAGCGCGCGTGGGTACCAGTCCGAATCTGCTCGATGAGGAGGTGTGCAGCAGTGGTCAGGAACCTGCTCAGCCGGGACCGCCGCCCCGCTGACGCGGATCAGGCACGTGCGGACGGCCCCACCACGGTGCGTATCCCGAAACGGGACGACGTCAAAGAGCGCCCGACCCAGCCGTTGGTCACCGAACCCAAGCCGGTCGCGCCGCCGCGCTGGGCGCGTACCAGCACGCTCGCGGCGCTGAGCCTCATGGTGGGTACGGCGGCCGTGATCGCCACGTTCACCGGGCTGCTCGCCCCGGTCGGGGTGGCGCTCGGCGTGACCGGCGGCGCGATCGCCGCCGGCGGCCTGGTCGGCGCGAGCCGGCGCGGCGTCACCGGGCACGGCGTGGCCCTGCTCGGCCTCGTCCTCAGCCTGGGCGCGGTCTTCCTGGGGGTACTGGCCATCAGCGGCCACCTGTCCTGGCTGTCCAGCCGTACCGACGAGGTGGCCCGGCTCCGCGACTGGCTCAACGTCCATATCGGGTGGTTCAAGCATTGGTGATTCCTCCCCGAGGAAAGGGCGGCGGGGTCGGCGCGTGACGCCGGCCCCGCCGTTCGTCACCGCCCCGCCGCCCCGTCGTACGCCACCCGCGCCGCCCGCACCTCGTCCATGTGCGCCTCCGCCCAGGTCTTCACTGCGCGGGTGACCGGCAACAACGGGGCCGGCTGGTGCTCGTACCCTGACCGCCCGGTCGCTGGTAATGCTCGCGGTAAGCCCGGTGGTAGGCGCCGCCCACGAGAGTGGTGGAGGTAATGGTGCCGGCGTGTGAGCAAATGCGACTCGATCGCATCGGGGGCACACCGCCGGTACGTGGGCGGTCCAGGGGAGGACGCATCGCGGCCGGCCGGCTCGCCCGGGGGCCTGCCGGCCAGCGGCGCCCACTCCAGGCAAGCGCTTTCAGCGCCGCCGCTGACGCGCAGTTACGGGCGCGCGCCAGTGGCGCGGCCACCCGGTGACTCAGCGGACCAGGCGGCCGAGCACGGCGGACGAGACCGTGATGCCGGCGGCCGCCACGCCGATCAGTACCCCGAAGTCCAGCGGCAGCCGGGCGGCGGTACCGATGAGCAGCCCCCGCAGCGCCTCCACCTCGTAGCTCAACGGGTTCACGCGGGTCAGTACCCGCAGCCAGGCCGGCATGATCGCCACCGGGTACAGCGCGTTGGAGCCGAAGAACAGCGGCATCGTGATCGCCTGGCCGATGCCCATCAGCCGGTCCCGCTTGAGTACCACGCCCGCGATCGTGATGGACAGGCAGCAGAAGAAGCTGGAGCCGAGTACCAGTGCCAGCAGCGCGCCCACGATCCGCAGCGGGTTCGCGGTGAGGCCCACGCCGAGGATCGCGGCCAGGATGAGTACGGCGACGCCCTGGATGGCCGAGCGCAGGCCGGCGGCGAACGCCTTCGCCATGACCATGGCCGCGCGCGGGGTCGGGGTCACCATCAGCTTGGCCAGCACGCCGGCGTCCCGCTCCCAGATGATCTGGATGCCGTAGAAGATCGATACGAACAGCGCGGACTGCGCCAGGATGCCCGGTGCCAGGAAGTCGAGGTACGGCTTGTTCCCGGTGGGGATCACCCGGATCCGGCTGAAGGTCTCGCCGAAGATGAGCAGCCACAGCGCGGGCTGGACCACCCGGAACGCCAGCTCGGTCCGGTCGTGGCGCAGCTTCTGCAGCTCGACCAGGCACATCGTGGCGACCCGGGACGCCGCCAGCCGGACGGCGCGGGCGGGGGCCGGCGGCTCAGCCCACGCGGCGCGCGGTACGGCGGGTGCCTCGGACATCGCGGAAACCTCCCTCGTCGAGCCCTGCGTCGGTGTACGAGCGGAACACGTCGTCCAGGCTGTCCCCGGTGCCGCCCAGCCCGGCGATCAGGGCGCTCGGGGTACCCAGGGCGCGGATGCGGCCCCGGTGCATGAGCGCGACGCGGTCGCAGTTCTGCTCCGCCTCGTCCATGTAGTGCGTGGTCACCAGGACGGTCATGCCGGTGTCGGCGCGTACGGTCGCGATCCGCTCCCAGACACCGGCCCGGGCCACCGGGTCCAGGCCGATGGTGGGCTCGTCGAGGATCAGCAGCCGGGGCGAGCTGACCAGGGCCTGGGCCAGCTCCAGCCGGCGCACCATGCCGCCGGAGTAGGTGCTCGCGGTGCGGTCGGCGGCGTCGGTCAGGCCCATCACCTCGATCGCCTCCTCGGTACGCGCCCGGCGTACCCGGCGCGGCACGTCGAAGAGGCGGGCGAACAGGGTGACGTTTTCCCGGCCGGTAAGCGAACCGTCCGCGGACAGCAGCTGCGGCACGTACCCGATCAGCCGGCGTACCGCCATCCTGCGCAGCGCCACGTCGATGCCGAAGACCGAGACGGTACCGGCCGGCACCGGCAGCAGCGTGGTGACGGCGCGGATGGTGGTGGTCTTGCCGGCGCCGTTCGGGCCGAGCAGGCCGAACACCTCCCCGGGCGGTACCAGCAGGTCCACGCCGTCCACGGCCACGGTCTCGCCGTACGCGTGCCGCAGGCCGGTGACGCGCAGCGCGTCGGGCTCGGGGAGCGTCATGTGGCCTCCTCGGTGAGGATGTCGGTGAGCCGGCGCAGGGCGGGCAGGGCGCGGGCGATGCGCTGCCGGTCCTGGGCGTCGAGCCTGGCCAGGCCGGCGGCGACCAGCTCGGTGCGGGCGGCCCGCCAGGTCGCCAGGCGCGTGCCG
>DATEJJ010000547.1:0-4487 GCA_035278125.1 Rugosimonospora sp. | reverse complement strand
CGCGGCTTCGGGAATCTGGGCACCTGCTGTGGCGGTACGGGTCTGGAGTCGCACCAGAAGTTCCAGGACTCCATCTACTTCCGGGCGGTGGACAACTCCACGCTCTACGTCAACCTGTACCTCCCGTCCACACTCAACTGGGCGGAGCAGGGTGTCGTCGTCGACCAGGCGACGAACTACCCCACCGATCCGGCCGGCCAGACCACCCTGACCATCACGGGCAGCGCGAGCTTCACCCTCAAGCTGCGGGTGCCGTACTGGGTGCAGCAGGGCTACACCGTGAAGGTCAACGGTGTGCTCCAGAGCCTGACCGCCACCGCCGGCAGTTACGTGGCCATCACCCGCCAGTGGAACTCCGGTGACACGGTCGCCGTCACCATGCCGTTCACGCTGCGGGCCGAGCGGGCACTGGACCAGCCGCAGACCCAGGCGCTCGCGTACGGGCCGGTGCCGATGGTCACCCTCAACACGGCCACGAGCTTCCAGCCGTACACGCTCTACCCGAACCTCGGGCTCAGTGGCGACCTGTCCCGGGTGCTGACGGCGGGTACCACGCCGATGCAGTTCACCGCGAACGGGCACACCATCCGACCGTTCTATGTGGACGATACGAGCGCGTACCACGTCTACTTCCACCGCACCGAGCCCGAGGTGGTCTTCGGCGGCCTGGACACCGGCGTGCCGAACGTCGCCCGTACGGACGGCCTGACCCTCCTCGACGTCGTGTGGTCGGCGGCACCCTTCGCCACGCAGAGCGACTTCAGAGGGGCGGTGCAGAGCGCCGCCGGCGCCTTCCTGGCGGCCGGGCTCATCACGAGCCAGCAGAGCCAGCAACTGGTGACGGCCGCCGCGCAGGTCACCCTGGGACCTTAGCGCGTGCGTACCAGCGCCATGGGGTGCGGACCGCTCCAGCGCCCCATGGCGTCGCCCGCCTCGACCGCGACGGCGTACCGGGTACCGGGTGCCAGGCCCGTCACCGTGAAGCTGGTACCGGCGACGGTCACGGTGGTGTTGATCGGCGTGAATGGAGCATCCCCGCCGACCGGGTTACCGTCGACCAGCACGCGGTACCCGATGACCCGCTGGTCGTCGCGGGCGGCCGGCCAGCCGACCGTGACGCTGTCCTGGGTGACTGAGCGGACAGTCAGGGGCGGGTGCCGTGCCGGCCAGGTCGGGGCTCCGGTGTCGTAGGGCGGCGCGGTGGTCGCGGTCGGTGTGGCCGGGTACCGGGTCGCGTTGCCGGTCGCGTCGACCGCGGTGAGCGCGAACGTGTACGCCGTGCCGGGGCGCAGACCGGTGGCGACGAACCGGGTGGTCGATGCGTCCACGGCACCGACGACGCGGCCGTTCGCGCTGATCCGGTACCCGGCCACCGCGTAGTTGTCGGTGGCGGGTTGCCAGGCGAGCCCGGCCCACGTGGTACCGACGCCACCCGCCACCACCGTGAAAGCACCACCCGCCACCGGAGGCACCGCGTCGCGAACGCCGGTGGTGGTCACCGCCGCCGCGAGCGCGCCGCTGCTGTTCCCCGTGGCGTCCTCCGCGCGTACGGTCACGGCGTAGCGCAGCGCCGGAGCCAACCCGGTCACGGTGTACGCCGTGGCGGTTGTCGTCGCGACCGCCTGCCCGTCGACGCGGATCCGGTAGCGCGACACGGCGACGTTGTCGGTTGCCGCCGGCCACGCGAGCGTCACCGACGCCTCCGCGGCCGTTGCGGCGAGCACCGCGCCGGCCGGCCAGCGCGGCGCGGCGGCGGCATCGCGGGTGGCGGTGTCGGCTGTCGTGGTACCGGTGAAGGACAGCCCGCTCGAATCCGTCACCTGCCACGGGTCGGCGGTCTGGTCGAACGTCACGTCCCGGAACGAGCTGTCCCGCAGAAAGTCGATGGCGGCGGGCCGGGCGTTGCGGAACCTGACGTCGATGAAGTGCAGTTCCCGGTGTGGCTGCGCGGCCACGCCGACGACGTGGATGGCGGGACCGCCGGTGCCGTCGACGGTGACGTGTTCGACCGTGACGTGTTCGAACAGGGCCGGTGTCGCGGCCGGCTCGACCACGACCGCGGCGGACGGATCGGAGTAGTCGGAGGTGAACACGAACGCCTCGTTGCCCACCGCCCGGACCGCGCTGTCCCGGAACACCACGTCGCGGGCGCCGCCGCCGTTGGTGGGCACCGTCTTCATGCGCAGGGCCACGTCGGTACCGTCGACCACGTTGTCCTCGGCGACGATGTCCGCTATCCACGCACCGGTGTGGCTGCCCGTCACGACCGCGCCGTGCCCGTGCCGGAAGTAGTTGTCGAAGACCCAGGCGTCGCGGCTGGGACCCTCCGCCGGACTCGCCGCACCCAGCCCGGCGGCGAAGTTCACGCAGTCGTCGCCGGTGTCGAAGACGCTGTCGAGGACGGTCAGTCCGGTGCCGTGGATGAACTCCAGTCCGTCGGCGTTGTTCGCGTTGAAGGTGCGGACCTGGACACCGTCGACGGTGACACCGGTACTGTGCACGGTGACGAGTGTGTGGTTCGACGGGTTGACCGCGGTGAACCCGCCGAGGTAGACGCCGTCGACGCCGCGCAGGGTGATCAGGTTGGACCGCGTCGGGTACGGCGCCGGGCTGCCCAGCGCGCTGGCCCGGGTCACCTGCGCGGCGGCCAGGATCCCGGTCGACGCTACGGTGGCGAGGCTCCCCTTGGCGTACACCGGAAAGCCGTCCGGATCGACGCCGGTCTGCTTCCAACCGTTGCCGTCGATCGTCCCCGCGCCGACGATCCGGATGTTGCGCAGGCTGCCGTAGTCCCAGGTGTGCGCGTTGATGAGCGAATAGAACCGCTCGTCGGTGGAGTACGGGTAGAGCAGGTAGTGGTACGGGTAGTCAGAGGCCCGCTCCGAACCCAGCAGGGTCGCGCCCCGGGCCACCTCCAGCGTCATGTCACTGTGCAGCCAGATCGCGCCGGTCTTGAAGGTTCCCGCGGGTACCCGCACCGTGCAGCCGGCCGGGCACGCGTCGATCGCCCGCTGGATGGCGGCGGTGTTGACCGTCACGCCGTCACCGACCGCGCCGTACGCCGTCACGTCGAGTACGCGCGGTTCGGCCGTCGTGGACCAGGTGACCACATTGCTGCCCGGTGACTCCCGCCCGTCGGCGAACACCGCCCGTACCATGAACCGGTGAGTACTACGGGCCCGCAGCCCCTGCGCGGTGAAGTTGGTCGTGGCGACCCGGACCTGGTCCGCGTTGGCCGGGTCGGCGTAGAACCGTTGCACGTACGGGTGCGCGGGGCCGGTGGCGTCCCGCCCGGCGGTGCCGACCAGCAGACCGTCCCGGTACACGTGGTAGTCCACGATGCCGGCCGGATCGGGCGGCTTGTGCCAGGCCAGGGTGATGCTGTGCGCGTCGTAGGCGAGCGCCGGCACGCGCAGGTCACGAGGTGCCTGGCCGGTGCCGGCGGTTCCGGCGCTCGCGGGGGCCGCGGTACCGGCGGTGGCGCACAGCAGCACCGCGATCAACCCGGGCACCCACCCGCGGGCAAGGAAAGCGCTGTCCTCAAGGATGCGTACGCCGGCCACGTTGTCCTCCTCCCGTGTCCCCCGCTCAGATAGATAGACTACGCCGAATGTCCAGTCAGGGAGCAAGCGAGCCGGGGACGGCCTTCGCCGCGGCGGTGGCGGCGGTACGCGCGGGTACGGCCGGGGCCGAGCAGGCCGCGACCGGGCTGCGGCAGCGGCTCACCGACGGCGAGCTGCTGTGGCTGCTCGACGGTGACCTGCCCATGCTGCGGGGGCTGCGGGAGATGGGCCGCCGCTACAACGCGAAGCCGTACCTCGCCGGCCGGGTCGAGCGTCTCGGCATCCCCGGCATCCGGTTCACCGACGGCCCGCGCGGCGTGGTGGTGGGTTCGTCGACCGCGTTCCCGGTCTCGATCGCGCGGGCCGCGACCTGGGATCCCGGGATCGAGCGGCGGGTGGGCGCGGCGATCGGCGCGGAGGCGCGGGCGCAGGGGGCGAACCTGTTCGCCGGGGTCTGCGTGAACCTGCCTCCGTTCCCGGGCTGGGGCCGCACGCAGGAGTGCTACGGCGAGGAGCCGGTACTGACCGGTGCCATGGGCGCGGCGCTGACCGAGGCGGTACAGCCGTGGGTCATGGCCTGCGTCAAGCACTACGCGCTCAACTCCATGGAGGAGGCCCGGTTCCTGGTCGACGTCGACGTCGACGAGGACGTGCTGCGGGAGGTGTACCTGCCGCACTTCCGCACCGTGGTCGAGGCCGGTGTCGATGCGGTGATGAGCGCGTACAACTCGGTCAACGGCGCGTGGGCGGGCGAGAACCGCCACCTGCTCACCGGGATCCTCCGCGACGACTGGGGTTTCCACGGGTTCGTGATGACCGATTTCGTGTGGGGCCTGCGCCACCCGGTCGAGTCCGTGGTCGCCGGCCAGGACCTCGAGATGCCGCTGCGGCAGCAGCGTGCCCGCACGCTGCCGGGCGCGCTCG
>DATEJJ010000546.1:0-3326 GCA_035278125.1 Rugosimonospora sp. | reverse complement strand
CTCGTATGCGTCGTGGCAGCGGCGGGCGGCAGCAGACCGGCACGGCGAGGACGAGCCGCTTCCCGACGCACCCGCCTCCAGCCCTGCTGCCGACGCCGCCGAATCGTTGGCATCGTTCGTCGCCGACCTGCGCGACGACCTCGGCCGGGTGACCGGCGTGCGGCCGGCGCTGGTCACCGGCGCGCTGCCCGCCGCGCGGGACGTGGTACTGATCGGGACACTGGGCCGCAGCCCGCTGATCGACCGGCTGGTCACGGCCGGGAAACTGGACGTCCGCGGCATCGCCGGCAAGTGGGAGACGTCGCTGCAGCAGGTGGTCACCGATCCGGCCCCGGGGGTACGCCGTGCCCTCGTCATCGCCGGCAGCGACCAGCGCGGCACCATCTACGGCGCGTACGACGTGTCCCGGTCGATCGGGGTGTCCCCGTGGTACTGGTGGGACGACGTGGTACCCGCGCACCAGGACGCCCTGTACGTGCTGCCCGGCCGGCACACCCAGGGCACGCCCGCGGTGACGTACCGCGGCTTCTTCATCAACGACGAGAACCCGGACACCGGCACCTGGGCGCCGGCCCGCTTCGGCCCGGGCCTGGCACCCGGCTACCCCGGCGGGCTCAACCACCTCTACTGGGAAAAGGTCTTCGAGGTCGCGCTGCGGCTGAAGGCCAACTACGTCTGGCCGGCGGTGTGGGGCCGGGCCTTCGCCGAGGACGACCCGCTCAACCAGGCGACGGCCACCGCGTACGGGATCGTCATGGGTACCTCGCACGAGGCGCCGATGACGTGCGGCATCGAGGAGTGGAACCGGCACGCGGTGGCGGCGGTACGCGACGGCAACGGGAACATCGTCACGCCCGGGCACGACCCGTACGGCGGCACCGGTGAGTGGAGCTACCGCCACAACCAGGCGGCGATCGAGGCGTACTGGACCGCGTGCATCCGGCGGATGGTGCGACAGGGCTCGGAGATGGTGGTCACGCTCGGCATGCGGGGCAACGGCGACGTGAGCCTGCCCGACGGCGACGGCATCGACCTGATGCAGAGCATCCTGGCCAGGCAGCGGCAGATCATCGCGGACGTGAGCGGCCGGGACGTCACCCAGATCCCGCAGGTGTGGACGCTCTACAAGGAGGTGCAGCGGTACTGGGACAAGGGGCTGCGGGCGCCGGACGACGTGACCGTGGTCTTCACCGACGACAACTGGGGCAACGTACGCAAGCTGCCCGACCGGACGCTGCCCCCGCGCAGCGGTGGGTACGGGCTGTACTACCACTTCGACTACGTGGGCGGCGGGCGCAGCTACAAGTGGGTGGACACCGTCAACCTGGCCAACACCTGGGAGCAACTGCACAACGTGTACGCGTACGGGGACTCGCGGCTCTGGGTGGCCAACGTCGGCGACCTGAAGAACGAGGAGCTGCCGCTGCAGTTCTTCCTCGACTACGCGTGGAACCCGGACGCGCTGGCGCTGGACCGGCTGCCCGCCTGGGAGCGCGGGTACGCGGCGGAGAACTTCGGTACCCGGTTCGCCGGTGACATCGCGGGCGTGCTGCACGAGTACGGCGCGCTGCAGTCGCGGCGCAAGCCGGAGCTGCTGAACCGCAAGATCAGCGTGGCCCCCACCACCGGCGCCATCACGTACGACGACCAGGCGTCGCCGTTCAGCCTGACCGACTACCGGGAGCTGGACACGGTGACCGCGCAGTGGCAGCGGCTGTCCGCCCGCGCCGAGCAGATCGGCCGGTCACTGCCGAAAGGCGCGCGGGACGCGTACTTCGAGCTGGTGCTGTACGAGGTGAAGGCCACCGCCAACCTGTACGCGCTGCGCGCCGCGGAGTTCACCAACCTCCTGTACGCGGCGCAGGGCCGGGCGCTGACCAACGACCTGGCCGCGGTCGCCGAGGCGCGGTTCGCCGACGACCAGGCACTGTCCACGTACTACAACAGCACGCTGGCCGGCGGCAAGTGGGCCGGCTGGCAACTGCAGCCGCACATCGACTACGGGGACGTGGCGCGGTACGGGCCCAACGCGCCGTGGCAGCAGCCGGAGCTGAACAGCGTGGCGCTGCCGGACGTCATCTTCCCGGCGGTGAAGCGGATCGACCTGCCTGCCGCCGCGTCGCTGGGCGTGGCGATCGACGGCTCGGCCCGGGCGTGGCCGGGGGAGCCGACCCCGGCGGTACTGCCCGGGTTCAGCCCGTACCAGAGCCAGCCGGCGCAGTACATCGACGTGTTCAACCGGGGCGCGACCGCGTTCACGTACCAGATCCGCCCGGCCGTGCCCTGGGTCACCGTGTCGCCGGACCGGGGCACGGTGGACAAGCAGGTACGCGCGACCGTGCGGGTGGACTGGTCCCGGGCACCACGCGGTACCACCCGGGTACCGATCGTGGTGAGCGGGGCCGGGAGCAGCGTGACGGTACAGGCGGATGTCCGGTACCCCGCGGGCCGCCCGGCCGGTTTCGTCGAGGCCAACGGGTACGTGTCGATCCTCGCCGACCACTTCACCGCGGCGGTGGGCGCGAACGGGGTGTGGTGGCAGCGCATCCCGGACCTCGCGAAGACGGGCGCGGGCATGGTCCCGTTCCCGGTGACCGCGGCCAGCCAGACGCCGGGCGGGGACAGCCCGCGGCTGGAGTACCGGGTCACGCTGTTCTCCTCGGGCCCGGTACCGGTCTGCGTGTCGGTGGCGCCGCGCAACCCGGCGCTGTCCCCGGACGGGCTGCGGTACGCCATCTCGGTGGACGGCGCGGCACCGCAGCTGGTGAACATCACCACGGCGACGGGCGCCAACGACACCACGATGAACCGGCAGTGGGAGCGCAACACCTCGGACAACGCGAACGTCACCTGCACCACGCACGACATCGCGCAGCCCGGCGTACACACGGTGAAGCTGTGGATGGTCGACCCGACGGTGGTGGTACAGCAGCTCGTGCTGGACACCGGCGGCGTCCGACCGAGCTACCTCGGGCCGCCGGAGAGCATGCGCGTCGGCCGGTAAGGCGGGCGACCCGCACGGCTGTGCCGCACCGGGCAGAATCGACCTGTGCAGGTCGCCTTGCTCGGTCCGCTGGAGGTGCGCACCGACACCGGAACCGCGGTGGCGGTGGGCGGTGCCCGGCTGCGCGCGCTGCTCATCGCGCTCGCGCTGGAGCCGGGCCAGACGGTCACGGCCAGCCGGCTGATCGACGCGCTGTGGGCGGAGCGGGTACCGGCGGGTGCGCTCAACGCGCTGCAGGCACTGGTGTCCCGGCTGCGCCGCGCCGTACCCGACCTGGTGGTCACCGCCCGCCCGGCCGGGTACCAGCTGGTGCTGGAGCCCG
>DATEJJ010000545.1:0-2585 GCA_035278125.1 Rugosimonospora sp. | reverse complement strand
GGCGGTGGCGCGGGGTACGCCGGACCGCCACCGGCTGGGCGTTCGCCGGCCCCGCCACCCTCATCGTGGTCGGGCTGTCCATCTTCCCGGCGGTGTGGGCGTTCCTCATCTCCCGCACCAAGTGGAACGGCATCGCGCCGGCCCGCGCGGTGGGCTGGGGCAACTACCGGACCATGGCGCAGGATCCGGAACTGCGCGCGGCGGTCGGGCACACGGTGTGGCTGACCGTCCTGTTCGTCCCGTCCTCGATCCTGCTCGGCATGCTGGTCGCGGTCGCGCTCAACCGCCGGATCCGGCTGGTCGGCTTCTACCGCACCTGCATCTTCGTGCCGTACGTGGCGTCCGCGGCGGCCACCGGCATCCTCGCCACGTTCGTGTTCAACCCGCAGTTCGGCATCGCCAACGACACGCTGCGCCGCCTGCACCTGCCCACCCAGCAGTTCCTGGAGAGCAACCACCAGGCGCTGACCGTCATCTGCGTCATCGCGCTGTGGGGCGAGGTGGGCTTCACCGCGGTCATCTACCTGGCCGCGTTGCAGGACATCCCGGGCGAGCTGCTGGAGGCGGCCGCGGTGGACGGCGCCGGGCGGTGGCGCAGCTTCTGGAGCATCGTGCTGCCGGAGCTGCGCCCGGTGACCGTGTTCACCGCGGTGTGGCAGAGCATCACCGCGATCCAGCTCTTCGACCTGGTGTACACGACCACCCGCGGCGGGCCGCTGCAGTCCACCGAGACCGTCGTGTACTACGTGTACGAGCTGGCCTTCCAGACCCAGCGCTTCGGGTACGGCTCGGCCGTGGCGTACGGGCTGTTCGCCTTCACCATGCTGCTGACCCTGGGCATCTTCTGGTACTCGCGACGCTCCCAGGTGGAGGCGTTCTGATGCGCCGGATCCGGTTGCCGTTCAGCGGCTGGCACCTGCTGCTGATGCCGCTGTCCCTGCTGTTCGTGCTGCCGCTGGTGCAGATGGTGCTCACCTCGTTCATGTCCGACTCGGACATCAACCGGTTCCCGCCGCGCTTCATCCCGCGCCACCTGTACCTGTCCGGGTACGCCGCGCTGTTCACCCAGTCGCACATCCTGCTCTGGCTCGCGAACACCACGGTGGTCGCCGCGATCGCGGTCGGCGCGCACCTGGTGCTGTGCTCGCTGGCCGGGTACGGCTTCGCCCGGCTGCGGTTCGCCGGCCGTAGTGTCGGGTTCTTCCTCATGGTGGCGACCGTGATGATCCCGACGCAGCTGCTGATGATCCCGACGTACCTGATGTTCGCCCGGCTGGGCATCGTGGACACCCTCGCCGCGGCGTTCGTGCCGTGGCTCGCCAGCGCCTTCGGCATCTTCCTGATGCGGCAGTTCTTCCTGTCCCTGCCGGTGGAGCTGGAGGAGGCCGCGGCGCTGGAGGGCGCCTCGACCGCGCAGATCTTCTTCCGCATCGTGCTGCCGCTGGCCCGCCCGGCGCTGGCCACGCTGGCCCTGTTCACGCTGCTGTCCTCGTGGAACGACCTGGTCTGGCCGCTCATCGCGATCAGTGACGAGCGCTGGTACACGCTGCAGGTGGGGCTGACCATGTTCCAGGGCACCCGGCGCACCCAGTGGTCGCTGTTGATGGCCGGCAACGTGGTCGCGACCATGCCGCTCATCATCGCGTTCGTCGCGGCCCAGCGCCGCTTCGTGGCCACGATGACCTTCACCGGCCTCAAAGCATGACCCAGCTGGCGTTCGCTCCGCTCACGCGGGTCATGCGCCTGTTCCCGCCCTGTACCCGGCCCTCCGCTCGGTCGCTGGCGCTCCCTCCCTCCGGGCCGGCTGCGGGCGGCGGCGCATGACGCTTCTGGTCGTCGGCGACGCCAACCCCGATCTGGTACTGCGCGGGGACGTGGTGCCCCGGTGGGGGCAGGCGGAGCAGCTGCTGGACGGCGCCGACCTGGTACTCGGCGGGTCCGCCGCCATCACCGCCTGCGGTACCGCGCGCCTGGGCGTACCGACCCGGCTGCTCGCCGCGGTCGGCGCCGACCTGTACGGCGGGTTCGTCCGGGATGCGCTGCGCGACCGCGGTGTCGACATCACCGGCCTGCGTACCGTCGCCGAGCCGACCGGGCTGTCGGTGATCCTGTCCGCCACCGACCGGGCCATCCTCACGCTGACCGGCGCGATCGGCGCGCTCACCGCCGCCGACATCGCACTGGACGGTGTCACGCACGTGCACGTCTCGTCGTACTTCCTGCAGCCCCGGCTGGCCGCCGGGCTCGCCGGTGCCTTCGCCGCCGCCCGCGCCGGCGGCGTGACCACGTCGCTGGACACCAACTGGGACCCGGCCGGACGCTGGGCGGGCGTGCGCGAGGTGCTGGCGTACACCGACGTGTTCCTGCCCAACGAGGCGGAGCTGGCGGCGATCGGCGGCGCGGGCGCGCTCGTCGACGGCGGTACCACGGTCGTGGTGAAGCAGGGCGCGGCGGGTGCGCGGGCGTGCTGGCCGGGCGGCTCGTGCGCCGCCCCGGGGTTGGCGGTGGACACTGTGGACACCACCGGCGCCGGGGACAGCTTCAACGCCGCGTTCCTGGCCGGCTGGCTGGCGGGCGCGCCGGTG
>DATEJJ010000544.1:0-8336 GCA_035278125.1 Rugosimonospora sp. | reverse complement strand
TTCCGCGGTGCCTGCACGTCACAGAAGCGCAATGGCTCAAGCTGGCCACGGCGGCGCCGATATGCCTGCGGTGATCCAGCGGCGTGGGAGGCACGGGTGTTGAGGGCGGGTGTGAGGGCGTCGGGGTCGCCACGGACATCGTGGCGCTGGCTGGTCAGTTCGGGTGCCCTCACGGCGAGCCTGATCGGGGTACTCACCCATCTGGCGCTGGACACTCAGACCGGCATCTACCAGCCCACGCCACCCATCGGCGCCGCTCTGATCGGGTACGGGCTGCTGGGCATCGGCTTTGCCGTGTGGGCGGCCCGCCACCGTCGGCTGGACCGGCAGACCCGCCGGGCGTGGCTGCTGGCCGCGGTCAGTTACGTGCTCCTGACCGCTCAGGGCGCCCTGCGGCCGATGGTACCCATCAATGTGTTCCCCAATGCCGCCGATGCGCTGCGGCTGGCGTTCGTACCGGTGATGGCGGCGGCACTGCTGTGGCTGCCGCTGCGGGCACAGAGCCGTAAGGACCGCCAGAAGGTATGGCTCGACACGGGAATCGTGGTCATCGCCAGTTCCATGGCCTTGTGGTATCTGGACATCAGGCCCGGCATGGCCGCCTCCGGGCGCATCCCGCTCGCGGTTCTGGCCGGTGCGATCGCCTATCCCACGCTCGACCTCATGTTGATCTTCGGGATCACGGTGGTGTTGCTGCGCGGGGCGGCCGCGTCGGCGCGGCGCCCGGCGCTCCTGCTGGGCGGTGCGATGATGGCGCTGGTGGCGGGGGACGTGTACCTGTCGTATCAGCAGAGCCATCACGGCTCCTCAGCACCGGATCGTGCGCAGTACTTCTTCTTCCTCACAGGACACTTCCTTCTTGCCATGGCCGCTTTCGCCCAGTGCTGGGAGGCCCGCCACCACAGCCTGGTTGAGGAGGAGGCGATCGCCCGGCAGGCGAGCATGCTGCCGTACGTGGCCATCGGCGCCGGGTACATCCTCCTACTCGTGACCCTGCGCGGTGCCCCGCTACAGATCCTGGGCCTGGTGGTCGGCGCGATGGCGATGACCGGGGTGGTGGTCGGTCGGCAGATCATCGCCATGCGGGAAAATCTCGACATGGCGATCACCGATACCCTCACCGGCCTGGTGAACCGGCGCCGACTCTACGACGCGCTGCGCCTGGCACTGGCCCGCAGTGCGCGTAACGGCCAGGTGGTGGCCGCCCTGCTCATCGACATGAATGGGTTCAAGAAGGTCAACGACACCATGGGCCACGAGGCCGGCGACGACATGCTGGTCGAGTTCGCCGCCCTGCTCAAACGCGCCGTCCTGGGTGGCGACGTGGTGGCTCGGCTGGGTGGCGACGAGTTCGCGGTGGTGTTGCACAACATCACCAGACCGGACAATGCGGTGGCGGTGGTGCAGCGCATCCTGGCTGAGATGCAGACACCCGTAATGATCGCCGATACCCTCGTCACCCTGAAGGCGAGCATCGGGGTGGCTGTCGCCCAGCCCGGCGAAAAGACGGTCGACGAGCTGCTGCACCACGCGGACCTGGCCATGTACCGGGCGAAGAAACTCAAAGCAATCAGCCCTTCGGGCTACGAGGTGTACGACCCCGCCATCGACACCGACGCTGCCGACGAAACGAAGGCAACCGCGGACGATCGCTGAGGCGACAACGCGACGTTACTTTCGGTAAGGCTGGACACACTGGTCGTGGTGTACGACAGTGGCAGTTATGGAGCGTATGGCGCCGGCTCCCCGCGGCGGCCCGATCGTCGACCTGCAGGACACCGACGAGATGATCTTTCTGCTCAAGGCTGTGTCGGTGTCGCATGGGCGGGCCCGGCGGCTTGATGCGGCCAGCGTGTCGGTGTCGGTGCTGCTGGCGGTCTGCGGGCTTGTCGCGACGGTGGTTGACCGGCTGGCTGTGCCGGTGACGGTGATGGGTGCGCTGTGGGCTATCGGGTACGGTGCCGGCCTGGCCCGGTGGACCGATGGTGAGTTGGTCCGCGCGGCGACGTTGCAGGAGATGTTCGATGTTCGGCTGTTCCGGTTGCCCTGGAACGTCATCGTGGCCGGTGAGCCGATCGGCGTCGCGGAGGTCAGTTGGCTGGCCCACCGTTTTCGGGGCCGCGAGGCGGATCTGTACGGCTATTACGAGGTTCCGCGACTGCGGTCGCCGTATGACGTGGTGGCCTGCCAGTTGCAGAATCTCGCGTGGGGCGCCCGGGTGCGCGGCCGGTACGCTCGCGTGCTGCTCGGCGCGGTCGGGCTGTGGTCGGTCGCGGGCGTCGTGGTCGGGATTGTCGGTGGTTTGACTGTCACGGACACGGTGCTGCGGTGGTTTGTGCCTTCGTTGGGTGCGCTGCTGCTGGCATGGGATTCGTTCCGGACGCAGCGTGAGGTGGCGGGGGAGCGGCAGCGCGTGATGGCGATCCTCTGGGATCAGGTGCGCCGTACCGTGACCGGGTCTGGTGAGGTGGGGGCGCTGGTCGAACTCACCCGCCAGG
Organism: Rugosimonospora sp.; assembly: GCA_035278125.1. GTDB lineage: Bacteria > Actinomycetota > Actinomycetes > Mycobacteriales > Micromonosporaceae > DATEJJ01. Next base: position 5,838 of record DATEJJ010000544.1, on the reverse strand, counting down.
TGCAGGACGCGATCCTGCGGACGCGCCGGCGCAATATCCGGGTACCGGAGTGGTTTTTCGCGCGGTTCAGGGAGGTGGACCGGCGGGACTTCCAGGCGGTGGTGGCGGAGTTGTCGCGTACCGTGGACCGGTCCGCTGTCGCCAGCCGGTAGGGAGGGTTGCCGGTGGGGGATCACCGGTTCGCCGACCTGGTGTCGTACCTCGGATCGGAGGATGCGGCGACCGGATTGCTGCGGTGCGCGGAGGCTGGCGGGTTCACGCCGCGGGTACCGTCCCGGCGGTGGCGGGCCAGCGAGGGGTACAGCGGCGCGACCTTGGTCACCCTGATCATCGAGTACGAGCGCACCGCGGAGCAGGTCATCCTCAAGTACATGCCGGGACCTCGGGCGCCCGGCCGGGGTTATGACGAGGCGGTTGCGGAGTGTCCGGACGCGTTCCGTCCGCACCTGGTACCGCCGGCCCGGGTGGCGGGGGAGACGGCCTCGGGTGGCCTGTTGACGTTCGCGCGGCTGGCCGCCGACGATCTGGCGGGCAGCCAGCCGCTGTCGGCGCTGCCGCCGGAGCAGTTGCCCGCCGCGGCGGCGCTGATCGTCGACCGGCTGCTGCGCCTCTGGAATCCGGGCCCGCCGGCTGCGCCGGCCGCCACGACCGTCCAGGCTTTCCTGCAGGCGGAGATCGGTCCGGATCTGGCCTGTAGCGGTGGCCGCCTGGGCGCGTGGGCGCGCGGGGCCGCGCTGGATCCTGACGACCACCCCTGGCTGACTTTTCCCGGCGACCCGCAGGTGTGTCCGCATCCGCTGGCCCTCGCGCAGCCCGGCGGAGTGCTGGCCGGCGTGCCGGTCGATGTTCTGATCGGTCGTAGCCACCAGGATCTGCACCTGCTCAATGTGCTCGTGCCGGGCCTGCCGGGTGGATCGTGGGAGGTCGCCCGGTTCCAGCTCATCGACCTCGACGGCTACTCGCCGCGTGGCGTGCTGACCAGGGATCCGGCGTTCCTGTTGCTGTCGGGTATCGTCCGGCTGCTGCCCGGCCTCGATCCGCTCCAGTGGGATCGGTTGGCTCGGCTGCTGTTGGGGGTCCCCGACCCGGGTCCTGCGGGCCTGGCGGGCGACCTTGCCGAGGCTGTCGTCGCCACCACCGCCCGGGCGGTGGCGGCGACGGGCGCGGGCTGGAGCGGCCAACCGTGGCGATCCCAGCTGCGGCTGTCGCTGCTCGCCCTGGCGACCCAGTTCACCACCTTCGACAATCTCGGCGCCAAGGCGCGTTGGTGGCTGTTCCGCCTGGCCGCCCGGTTGGGTCGGGGGATCCTCCTGGAGTACGGCATTCCGCTTGTCGAGGCCGGTCACCTGGTGTCTACCAACCCGTTCCAGCCCGGTCCGCCGCACCGGCCGGTCGTGGCGACCACACCCGCGCGGTACTGGCCGGTGTACCGGTGGGTGGCCCGGGCCTGGGTGGCCGGCCCCGGCGACGAGCCGGGCGTGGAGGATCTGCTGCGGGAGGCGGGCCGGGAGGTGGTCAGTGCGCGCGGCTCGGCGCGTATCGCCGGCCCCGACTTCGCCGGGCCGACCGAGCCGGCCGTGGCATGGGCCTGCCAGTTGCAACGCGACCTCGTGGCCGACGCCGGCCGGCTGCTGGGGCAGGACCACCCGGAGACGCTGCAACTGTGGCACGACCTGGGCCGGCGGCAGGCGGAAGCCGGGTATTTTGCCGCGGCGATCGCCACGTACCAGGACGTGGCGGGCCGGCGCGGTAAGGTACTCGGCCGCAACCACCCGCACACCAAGGCCAGCCTGGCCGCCAGCCGTGAGCGCTGGCTCAACCACTACGCGGCCGGGCTGTGAGGGGTCGAGCCCGGCCGGTCGTGGTCGAGGTCCAGTGTCTGCTTGGCGATCTCCAGCAACTCGTCGTACATGATCACGTTGATGCCGGACTGGAAGCTGCTGTAGACGCGGATCTCATCCCGCACATCCACCGACGTGTCCAGGGGATCGGACAGCCCCACCACGATGGTCACATGGGGGCGGCCGCACACCACCGGCAGCCGGTCGGTGATGGCGTCCTGCTGGCGCTCCAGCGCCCGTACCAGGTCGCGTGCCTGGTCACACGCCCGGCCGACGAGAGGGGAGACGACGTGGAGGTCACCGTCGCGGGTAACAAGCCGGGGTACGTGCGGCGGTTCGACCAGAACGATGTGGATGGCTCCGTCGTAGCGCAGCAGCGGAATGGCCTTGTCGTCCAATCCGGGAATGATCTCCTCGCGCAGCCACGGCAGCAGGTGACCACCGAAGACCCACGCGTGGCGGCGCAGCAATTGGCGCAGGACCGTCACGTCGGTACCAGGCTCGTTTATCACTTCCTGAATGTCGTCGAGCGCCTGGATCCGCTGAAAGCGGCGTACCGTTGCTGACAGTTCGTCCATGCTTGCGAGGCCGACGAGGGCGCGTAGCAATTTGTCGTTGCGGGTCAACGCGTGCAGGAGCGGATCAAGCGCTTGCTCGTCCAACTCGTTGGCGTCGATCAGCTCCACGAGTGACGGGATGACGGTGGCCTTCGAGTCGGCTGGTGTGCGGACCTGGACAGCGTCGGTGCTGATCAACGCCTCGAGTCGGCGGATCTGTTCGCCTTCGGCGCCGAGCGGCGGCTCGACGATGGGAATGGCCTGGTACATCCGACCGGTGCTGATCTCCCGCGCCAGTGGTAACGGTGGCGCGGGTGGTTCCGGAATGATCACGTCGTCTCTCGGCGATCGTTCCTGACTCGCCAATCGCACATGCATGACGGTAGCTGATCGTGCTGGCGGCGAGTGTTGCAGCTTGGTGAAGTCGGCTATCAGTCAAAGAATCGGTGCCGCCTGACGGAAGATCCCTCGATAGCATCCTGACAAGCGACGGGGGCTGTGATCGACATTGTCATGCATCGCCGGAGGTGCACTGTCCGGTGCGGTCCGAACACCCCTATCTCTGCGCTGTTGTCCGGCCGGACTCGCCGGTCGGTCAACCGCCGCTGGCCGCCGGGTGTCTGCTCGCCCCGGATCTGGTCCTCACCTGGGCGCAGGCCCTGCCGGACAGGCCGGGCGAACTGCGGGTGGCGCTGCCGGACCCGCGGCACCCGGACGGTGCGGTCCGGTATGCCGCACGGATCGCTGTCACCGGGCAGGACACCGGCGCGGGTGTGGACGTCACCCTGCTGACCCTGGACGATCCCGAATACGCCCCACCCGAGGGCTTCGTCCCGCCCCGCCCGGGCGTGTTCACCAGCAGCAGTCCACAGTGGACCGAGGCGTGCCTGCTGACACCCGGGTGCGAGGTGCCGGCCGAGATCAGCCCGTTGTCCTGGCGTCGGCCGCACCGCTGGGACCTACGGCTGCGCCCGGACGTCGCCGCGCGGGCCGCGTCGGCGCCTCCGCCACCCGGTGCTCCGCTGTACGTCGGCGACCTGCTCGTCGGGCTGGCCCGACCGGAGCCGGACGGCAGTTGGACCGGCGTACCGATCGCCGCTGTCCTGGCTGACCCACAGGTGCGCGCCACGGTCGTCGAGCGGACCGGGCGGCCGATCCACCTCGCACCGGTGGAGTTGCAGGGACTGGTCGCGCCCTGGACCCCGGCCGGCCCGCCAGTGCTGGCCGCGGACCTCCTCGACCCGGCCCGGGCCCTGACCCCGTTCGTCGACCCCACGGGCCAGTTGGAGCGGCTGGTCGCGTGGTGCCGCAACGGCGCCGGGCTGGCCGGCCGGCTCGTGATCGGTGCGCCCGGGGCGGGCAAGACGCGCCTGACCCGGGAACTGGCGGGGCGGCTGTCCACGGACGGCTGGCTGGTCGGCGAACTCGCCGCGGCAAGTCCGAACCAGACCTGGTGCCGCCACCTGGGCCGCACCGACCGGCCGGTGCTGCTGCTGGCCGACCCCGCGGAACAGTACGCAGGCGCGGCCGCCGTGATCGCACAGGCGCTGCGCGTGGTGCCGCTGTCCCATCCGGTCCGGCTGCTGGTTGTCGCCCGGGAGGCCGGTGACTGGTGGCGAAGATGGCGCACCAGTCTGGGCGAGTGCGGGCCGGTGTTCGACGCCGACCCCGTCCACGTGCCGGTGATCCCGGCGGACGTGGCGGCGCCGCTGCACCGCGCTGCCCGCGCCGCCCTGTCTGGCCCGCTGCGGGACATGGCCGGTACGGTGCCCGCTGACCCCGCGCTGGCGACCCCCACAGAGATCCGGCGGCGGCTGACGGACCATCACCCGGACACCGACGGGGTGGCGGTCGCGCCGGAGCCGCCGTTGTCCGCCGGCACAGGCCGGGACACACCGCTGGCGGTGCAGCTGACCGTGCTGCACGCGGTACTCGCGGGTGATTCCGCGCCCGGCGGACCCGCCGCTACCGACGGCACGGGCGGCGGAAGGGCCGGCGGCGACCCGGTGGTGACGGTGCTGGCCGATGCGGGTGGCCGGTTCGCCCGGCTGGGCGAACGGCTCAGCGCGGACGCCCGGCCGTACTGGTCGGCCGCGGTGGATCTGGCCGTCGCCGTCCAACCCGCACCCGCCACCGCACTCGACCTGCTGGGCGCCCTCGGCGTTGCCCACCCGCTCAGTGAGGCCGTACGCGCGGAACTGGCCGACCGGCTGCGTGACGCCTGCCCACCCCGTGACCCGGGTGACCGTGCCTGGGGCGCGCCATTACCCGACGCCCTGCGCGACCGCTGGCTGGTCGCGGCGAGCCAGCGGCCCGGGCTCCGAGAGGTCCTCGCCCGATGCCCCGACCGCTCGGCCGGGCCGGTCCTGGTGGCCCTGGCCCGAGCCGCCTGGGCCGGTGAACCGGTGACCGCTCGGCTCACCGCCGCGATCGCCGGTCGGCCCGCCGTACTCGGGCCGGTCGCCATACGGGTGGCCACCGGTGCCGCGCCGCTGGGCCCGCTGGTCGCAGCCATCCGTGACGTGCTCGAACGCGAGGACGGTCCGGGTGCGCTGCACACCGCACTGGCCAACGCGATCCCGGCCGGAGCCACCCACCTGGCCGAGCTCGCCGTCCATGTCTGGGACCGGCTGGTCGAAAACCACCGGCGCGCCGCAGACACCGGGGACCGGACCGCCCGCGCCCGGTTGGCTGGCGACCTGGTCGAGTTGTCCACCTGGTGGTCGGCGGCCGGCGGGCCCCCGGCGGCGTTGAGCGCGGCCGCCGAGGCAGCGATCATCTACGCCGAGTTGGACGGCGGCGGTCCCGCCGTCGGGCATGCGCGCAGCTGGCGGGCAGCGCTGCACGTGCAGGCCGCCTGCCAGGCGCAACTGGGCGACCTGCCGGCAGCCATCGACGCCCAGCGCCGGTCGGTCGAACTCAGTGCGGCGCTGGCCGAAGGCGACCCGGCCTACGCCGTCTGGCAGGCCGGCGACACCGCCGGGCTGGCCGGGCTGCTGCTCGACTCCGAGCAGGTGGAGCAGGCGGTCGCCGCGTACGAACAGGCCGCGGCCATACTGCGTCAGCGTCGACGGGACAACCCCGCCGCCTACCCGCTCCTGCTGGTCGAGGTCCTGTGCGGCCTGTCGGACGCGCTCGTCCGGTGCCACCGGAGCGAGGCGGCGGCGGAGGCGATGGCGGCCGTGGTGGACGAATACACAACCCTGGCCGAGCAGGACCCCGCCACATACCTGCACCCGCTCGCGGCCGCCCTGGAGGTGTCCTCGGCCCGGCTCGCCGCGGCCAGCCGGGCCGAGGACGCCGTTGCGGCGGCCGAACGGGCCGTACTCGTGTACCAGCGGCTGGCGCAGCGCCACCGCGACAGGCAGCTACCGGAGCACACCGAGGCGCTACGCCGGCTCGCCGACCGGTATGCCGCCGCCGGCCGACACCAGGAGGCC
>DATEJJ010000543.1:0-6064 GCA_035278125.1 Rugosimonospora sp. | reverse complement strand
GCCGCGAGGGGCAGGACCCGCCGCGGGTGGTTGCCCGCGGTGTCCACCACGGCGCGCAGGTGCCGCACGGCCTCGTCGAGGTCCGCCGGCCGGTGCCACCGCTGCCCGTGGCGCAGCAGGACCTCGCCGAGGAACAGCCGGGCGGTCTGCCGCTCCTCGTCCCCTTCCGCGACCGCCTCGCGGAGCCGGCGCACCCCCAGCGCGGTCCGCAGGTCCCGGTCCGTACCGGTGTCCAGGAAGCCGCGCCAGGTCAGGTCGTCGAGCGCGGCTACCCGGTCGGGAAAGCCGGCCGCCGCCGGGCTCAGGGCGCCGAGCGCGCCGCGCTGCCACCCGATCGCGGCGGCCAGGTCGCGCGGCTCACCGCTGATCCCGTACCGGTCGCGGTACGCGTCAGCCAGCGCGACCTGCAGCTGTTCGCGGGCCGGATGGGTGTACGGCACCCTGGCCAACCCGCGCCGCAGCAGCTCGCAGCTCAACGAGAAGCCCTCGGGGTCACGCTGGTCGCGGGCCGCGGCGAGCCCCGCCTCGACGACGTGCGTCAGCGCGACCAGCCCCTCGGCCTCCTCAGCCACCAGGGCCCGCGGTGTGCCAGTCTCCGCGAAGTGCGCCCGTACTCCGTCCGGCACCAGTCCCGGGTCGACGGTCACCAGGCCCGTGCACAACCGCAGGCTCGCCTCCAGGTCGTCCAGCGGCTCCGCCGGCCGGTCGCCGCCGGCACGGTCGATCGCGACGTACCGGCACCAGTGGAACCAGGCCAGGACGTACCCGTCGTCGATGTGCAGCATCTCCATGCCGTCCTGCCACGACGTCGCGGACCGGGCCAGTGTGACCGCCTCGCGCAGGGCCCGCCAGCCCAGCACCCCGTCCGGGTCCCCGTCGCCCAGGAACGCGCGCACCCGGTCGGTCAGCGCCGCGCGCAGGGCTGACCACGCCGGCGCCATCACGACGTCGTGGTGGGGTAGGCGCCATGGCCACCCCACGAGGCCAGCATCCGGATCATCGGCCGGGTGCCGTCCACGCGGATCAGGCCGGCCCGCATGGCGGCGGCGAGCGAGACCCGGCCCGTGTGCCACCGGGTCAGCGACCGGGAGTCGGTGATGACGACCATGTGTTCGGTCGTGCCCGGCCGGCGCACGCAGACCTCCATGTGATGGGCGTCGGCGAGCAGCCAGAACCGGCCACGCCGGTCGTCGCACACCTCGATGCGCAGCACCACCTGGTTGGGTGGCCGCAGGTCGGCCGGTACGACGCGGGCCAGCCCCCACAGCACCACTCCCGCGTCCAGGTGCTCCGGAGCCAGGTCCAGCCACGTCTCACCCCAGCTACCCAGCGCTTGCAGGACGGGATCGAGGGCGAGGCCGGACGGGGTGAGCCGGTACCCGTCGCGCCCCAGCCGTTCCACGATCCCGTGTCCGCACAGCATGCGCAGCCGCTGGGCCAGCAGCGTCCGGGACAAGCCGGGGGCACCGTCGAGGATCTCGGTGAACGTGTGGCAGCCGAGCAACAGGTTGCGCACGATGATCGGGGTCCACGGGGTGGCGAGGATCTCCGCGCCGCGGGCCATGCCGCAGTACTGGCCGTAGCCCTGGTGCGCACCCACGGATTCATCCTGGCGGTGTCGGGGCCGGACCGGAAGTCCAGTTTCTGTACTGGGACCGGTCCCGTATCGCGGACACGCTGAGATGGTCGCAGGTGAGGAGGACAGGGTGGACGTGATCGTTGTCGGCGGCGGGCAGGCGGGCATCGCGGTGAGCCAGGAGTTGGCCGCGCGCGGTGTGGCGCACATCGTCCTTGAGCGGGGCGGCATCGGGGACACGTGGCGCACGCGGCGGTGGGCCGGGTTCGGCATGGTCTCGCCGAACTGGGCCAACACGCTGCCCGGACAGCCACTGCCCGGCCCGGCCGACCAGTTCGCCACGGCGGCACAGTTCGCCGAGGCGCTGGCCCGCCACGCGCGAACGGCAGGACTGCCCGTGCGCGAGCACACCCCAGCGATCTCCGCGCGCCGGGAACGCCATGCCTACGCCGTCGATACCACCGACGCCACCTACCGGGCGCCGGCGCTCGTCGTGGCCAGCGGTTTCCAGTGGTACCCGAAGCTCCCCGCGATCGTCGGGCAGGTACCGCGGGCCGTGCTCAACTTGCACTCGTCGCAGTACCAGCGGCCCGAGGCGCTGCCCGAGGGCGCGGTGTTGATTGTGGGTTCGGCACAGTCGGGCATGCAGATCGCGTGGGAACTCGCGCACGCCGGACGCCGGGTCCTGCTGTGTACGAGCCGGGTACGGCGGCTGCCCCGCCGCTACCGGGGCCGCGACATGTTCCAGTGGTGGAAGGCGACGGGATTCCTCGAACACCGCACCCGGGACCTGACCGATCCGGGCGTCATCGACCTGGCGCAGCCTGTCGTCTCCGGTGTGAACGGCGGGCACAGCCTGAGCCTGCAACTACTGGCAAGGTCAGGGGTGACCCTGCTGGGGCACCTCCAGACCATCGACGGCAACCGCCTTCACCTTGCCGGCGACCGCGACACCCACATCGCCTACGGCGACGAATCGGCTGGCGTATTCCGCCGGCACGTCGACGAGTTCCTCGGCGCGACGGCACACCGGTACCCCGACTCCGAACCGGACCCGGCCGACGAACCCGTCGCCCTCCGGCCGGCGCCCACGGAACTGAGCCTCGACCGGGCCGGCATCAACACGATCATCTGGGCCACCGGGTACCGCCCCCACCACCCGTGGCTGTCCGTACCACCGGGTGCACCGGGCCTGCACCTCATCGGCAAACCGTGGCTGATCCGCCGTACCTCGGGAACCCTGTACGGCATTCCCCGCGACGCGGCCATCATCGCGGATACGATCACCGGATCACCCGCAAAGATGCGGACACGCCCGGTCGGCGTGGATCTGGTGGTAGAACGACAGGTGCTGGCGGGCTGCCTCGGTCCAGGTGTGGCGGGCGGCGAGACGGGTGCCGGTGGCCTGCCGCTGCGGGTCGCGGGTGGTCAGCGCCGTGACGAGGTGGGCTGCCATGGCGCCGGGGTTGCCGGCGAAGCGGGCGGCGTTGCCGAACACGTCACGCAGGACGGGCAGGTCGCGCAGTACCAGCGGGACTCCGGCGGCGAGGGCTTCCATGGCGGCAAGGCCGAACCCCTCTTTGGTCGAGGGCAGGGCGAATGCCGCGGCGGCGGCGACGAGTGCCGGTAGGTCACGGTCGGGTACCACGCCCAGAACGGTCGGCGTGATGCCCAGTTCGGTCGCGCGGTCTTCCCACCGTGCCCGGTAGTCGCGGTAGTCGAACAGGGTTTCGCCGCCGGCGATGACGAGTCGCACGTCCGGCAGGGTGCGGCGCAGCAGTGCGTACGCGTCGAGCAGGTCGGTGGAGCCCTTGCGGGGTTCGATGCCGCCGACCGTGAGGACGTATCGGCCCAGTTCGGCTCGCCATCGGGCTCGTGCCGCCGGATCGGTGCGGGCGAAGCGGTCGTAGCTGACGCCGTTCGGGATGACCTGCGCGGTGATGCCCCAGCCGTCGGCGAGTTCCTTGGCGACCGGCGCGGACACGCAGATGTGGGCGTACGGCTCGACGATCGCCTTTTCGTGGCAGGTGGCCAGTTCCGGGGTGGTGAAGTGGTCGATGTGGTGCACGGTCCGCACGCAGGGACCGGCGGCGTTGGCGCTGATGCAGTCCTGGGCGTGCACGATGTCGTAGCCGCCGGCGTCGAATGCTTGCCGGAGGACCGCGATGGAACGCAGGATCCGCGCGCCGAGGGTCTCGTGTGGCGGGCCGTCGGGGAACGGGACGGTACGCAGCAGCACGGCCGGGTCGACCGGCCGGAAGAAGCCGGTATCGCCACCCCGCCCGAGGGTCCACACGGTCACCTGCTGGCCGGCGGCGGCCAGTGCCTCGGCGAGGGCGAGCGTGTGCACCACGCCGCCGCGAGGCTTGGTGCTGTAGGTGAGCAGCGCGATCCGCACCGCTACTCCGGGGCGCGGCGGTAGGTGTCGAACCGGAGTTCGTCCAGGTGGCGCAGGACCCGCCGGGCTCGTTCGATCTCGTCGCTGACATGGATCTGGGCGACCGCGAGACCGGCTTTGCCGAAGGTCCGGGCGAGGATCTCACCGCCGGGTCCGACCACTTTGGACTGTCCGAGGAAGCGCATCCCGCCCATGGCTCCGGTCTGGTTCGCGGACGCGAGTACCACCTGGTTCTCCGCGGCCCGGGCCTGGTCGTACAGGTCGAACAGGCGGGACTGGCGGTCCTGGGTCATGCGGGGGGCGCGGTTGGTGATGCTGGTGGGCCACGCGGACAGGCAGGCCAGGATCTGCGCGCCGTCCAGCGCGAGGCTGCGTGCGGCTTCGGGAAACGTCTTGTCGTAGTCGATGAGCATGCCGATCCGGCCGGCCGGCGTGTCGAACGCGGCGAAGGTGTTTCCGGCCGTGTAGGCGGCCACCTCTCCGGCGGGCAGGTGTACCTTGCGGTGGCGGCCCAGGACGCCGTCGCCGGTGACGCAGACGGCGGCGTTGTACCGGAGGTGCCCGTCGGCTTCGCAGTACCCGAAGCAGACGGTCATTTCCGCGGCGAGCCGGGCCACGTGGGCGATGAGCGGGTCGTCGGGTTTGAGCGCGGGGGGCAGGGCGTCGGGGTCGGGGTGGCGCAGGTCCGCCAGGTAGCCGCCCAGCGCGGCGTCGGGCAGTACCAGAAGGTTGGTGTGTTGGCCGCGGGCGTCCTCGATGATCTTGCCGATCCTGGCGACGTCGAAGTCGAGGTCCCGGCCGAAGTGCGCGGCGGCCGCCGCGATCCGGATGGTCACCGGGCCGCAGCCGCGGTGTAGGCGTCCGGGCGCCGGTCGCGCAGGTGCCCCATGGACCGGCGGGCGGTGTCCAGCGCGGCGGCCACGTCCAGATCGGCGATGGCGAGTCCGGGTGCCACGCCGGTGTCGGCGAGGATCTCGCCGCCCGGGTCCACCACTTTGGCGCTGGCCACGAAGCGTAACGAGCCGAAGGAGCCGGCCTGGTTGGCGGAGAGCCAGACGATCTGGTTTTCCAGCGCCCGGGCCCGGTCGAACAGGTCGAAGCGGCGTTTCCAGCGGTCGTCGGCGAGGTCCGCGGCGGGGTTGGTGCGCGAGCCGGGCCAGGCGGAGACGCAGATGCCGATCTGCGCGCCGTCCAGGGCCAGCGCGCGGGCGGATTCGGGGAACGCCTTGTCGTAGCAGATCATCATGCCGATCCTGCCTAACGGGGTGTCGAAGGCGTGGAACCGGTCGCCTGAGGCGTAGCTGGCGTCCTCGCGCAGCGGCTGGTGCACCTTGCGGTGGTTGCCGAGCACGCCGTCGCCGTTGACGCAGACCACACTGTTGTAGCGGGTGTCCCCGTCGGCCTCGCAGTACCCGGCGGCGACGACCATCCCGCCGGCGAGCCTGGCGAGGCGGCGGATCTCCGGACCGTCGAGGGCCAGGGCCGGCGGCCCGGCGTCGAGGTCCGCGTCGTTGTCCAGGCTGAGCAGGTATCCGCCCAGGCACGCCTCGGGCAGTGCCAGCAGCCGCACGCCCCGTTCGCGGCTGGCGCGGATGAGACGCTCGACGGTGCGGAAGTCGTCGTCCAGGTCGCGGCCGAACTGTTCGGCGACGGCGGCCATGCGAAGCGTGCTCATGCGGTCCCCATTCCGGTCACCGCGCCGGCGACGGCTTCGGTGACGGTACCGTCGGGCCAGCGCAGCCCGACACCGTGTCCTTGGGACAGTTCGCCGCACACCGCGCTGACCGCGGGCCCCGCGGGCGGCTGCGGGCGCCCGGGTTCGTCGGCGGTGAGCATGGCGTACCCGGGGAAGCAGGTGAGCCAGTCGCCGGCGCTCGCGGCGGGAGGTCGGGGTACGGCGGCCACGTCCAGGATGGCCGCGCAGCCGCTGGCCTCGGCGAGCATGCCGAGGGTACCGGCGATGCCCGCCATCGACACGTCCTTGGCGGCCGCGGGTCGCACGGCGGCGACGGCGCCCACCATCGCCCGCAGCTGCCCGGTGCTGCGGTGGCTGGTGGAGTCCCACTGCCGGCCGCGGTACCCGGGTCGCC
>DATEJJ010000542.1:0-4775 GCA_035278125.1 Rugosimonospora sp. | reverse complement strand
CGAGCGCGCCGTCGCCGCCTTCGGCCGGGCCGCCAACGGCCCGATGCTGACAGCGTTCCACCACGTGGCCCTCGCGAATCTGCGGCACCTGCACGGCGACCACGAGGGCGCGCTGCGCCGACTGACCCGGCTGGAATCGAGGACCGGCCGGTTCGACGTGCCGCTACTCCAGTACGAGACCGCCCTGGTGCGGGCCCGGGCCTACCGAGCCCTCGACCGGCCTGGACCATGCCGCCGGGAGGCGGCGTGGGCGCTGGCGCTGGCCACCGAACACGGCTGGCTGACCCGGGCCCGCCGGGTCCGCGACGAATTCGGCCTCGACGCCGCCCCGACCGGCCAGACATCGGCCACGGTGGTCTCGGCACGGGGTGCCAGCGCGACACTGTCGCTGCACCAACGCCGGCTGCACGCGGTCCACCAGGTCAGCCGGGCCGCGGCCACCATCCTCGACCCCGACGAACTCGCCCGCGTGACCGTGGGTCAGATCGTGGAGATCTTCGGTGCCGAACGAGCCTTCCTGTTCCTACTCGACAACGGAACCGTGCGCCCCTACCTGGGCCGCGACAGCGCCGGCACCGAACTGGCAGACCTGACCGGCTACGGGTCCACACTGGTCGAACGGGTGGCCGGCACCGGCGAACCGCTGGTCGTTACCGGCTCCGAGGAGGGCGCAGCGCTGGGCTCGCGCAGCGTCGTCGTCCACGGCCTGCGCAGCATCATGATCGCGCCACTCCTGCTCAAGAACCGTCTGGTCGGCGTGGTGTATCTCGACAGCCGGGCCGCCCGCGGCATCTTCACCGTGGACGACCTGGAAACCCTCGCCGAGCTCACCAACCAAGTAGCCCTCGCGCTGGAAACCGCCCGCGCCGCACAGCTCGAAGTCGCCGTCCACGCCGCCCAACGGGAACGCGACCTCGCCGAGACCATGCGTGACCTCATCAGCGAACTGAACACCACACTCGCCCCCGACGAAGTGGCCGGCCGCCTGACCGCCGTGCTGGGACGCGTCGTCCCTGCCGACCGCGTCGTCCTGCTGCTGCACGACAACACCGGGCGGCTCACCGTCGCCGGGCTCGCCACCCCCGGTACCCACCGGGCCGGTGGACCCGCCACCCCGGCCGAGGTGCCAGCAGACATCGACCCCGCCACCGCCGCCGCGCTCGACTCCGGCACACCACAGCGGGTCAGCGGTGCCGGCCACCCGCAACCGATGCCACACCTGCTCGGCCCGGCCGTCACGACCTGGATGACGATCCCCCTCACGGTCCGCGACGAACACCGTGGACTGCTCATCGTCGGCGGGCACGAGCCCTACACCGAGGCACATGCCGAGATCGCCGCGGCACTCGCCGCCCAAGCCACGGTAGCCCTCGACAACGCACGGCTGTTTAACCAGGTCGCCGACCTCGCCTCCCGCGACGCGCTCACCGGCCTCGCCAACCGCCGCCACTTCACCGCCCAGGCCGCCCACCACCTGGCCGGCAACCGCACGGTGGCCGCGATCATGGCCGACATCGACCATTTCAAGGCAGTCAACGACACCCACGGCCACAGCGTGGGCGACGAGGTGATCCGCGAGGTCGGCCACCGCCTGTCCGGCTGCCTCCGCGACAGCGACATCATCTGCCGCTACGGCGGCGAAGAGTTCGCGATCCTGCTGCCCAACATCACCCTCACCGGCGCCGACCAGGTCGCGGCACGGTTGCACCAAACAGTAACCGCCACACCGATCGACACCCAGATCGGTCCGTTACCCGTCACCGTCAGCGTCGGCGTGTACACCCCCACCGAACCCGGCGAAGAACTACACCACCTCCTCACCCAGGCCGACGAGGCGCTGTACGAGGCCAAGCGAGGCGGACGCAACCAGGTAGTCACCCGCGGCCCGACACAGCTGCTTCATAACGGTTGTCATCAAGTGGCCCCTTTGCCTTGATTCCCACCGTTTACCTCACACTCCCCGACCCGGCAGGCAACTTCTCCGAGTACTACTCCGACCTCGACGAGATCGTCGATGACCAACTCTGGCGACCGGCAGAGGTCGACGGCCCGCGCGGCCTGTTCGGCTGGGGACCACCGCCCCCCACCGTCGTTCCCTTCACCCTGACGACCTGGCCGAGTTGATGACGGGCGCCCATTCCGCGAGCTGAGCACCGTGCAACGACAAGTTGGTTGGAGAGCGGATATGCCTGAAAAGCATTGGGATGTGCCAGTTCTCGTCGTCGGTGCGGGACCAGCCGGGTTGGTGTCCGCCCTCGCGCTCGCCCGCTACGGCGTCGCGCACGTGCTCATCGAACGCCATCCCAGCACCGCACACACCCCTCGCGCGCACATCGTCAATCAACGCACCGTCGAGATCCTGCGCCACCTCGGCATGGAGGAGCGCTTCGCCGCCTTGGCCACTCCTCAGGAGATGATGCGCAACAACCTGTGGGTGACCAGCCTGGCGGGGCAGGAGATCATCCGTTCCGAGGCGTGGGGCACTGGAGCCGGTGTCTCCGGCGCGTATCGGGCGGCCAGCCCTTGCACGATGGCCAACTGCCCGCAGACGGTGTTCGAACCGATGTTGGTGGACGCGCTGCATGACGCCGGCTCGGATGTGCTGTTCAACCACGAACTGGAGTCCCTGCAACAGGACGAGGCAGGCGTAACGAGCACCGTGCGCGATCGGCGGACCGGCGAGCTGATCAACATCCGCTCGCGGTACGTGATAGGCGCGGACGGCGCTCGTAGTCGGGTGCTCGACCAGGCCGGGCTCACCGTGAGCGGCCCGGCAGGCCTCGGCCACGCCGCGAACATCTGGTTCGAAGCGGACCTGACCCGCTACCTCGCGCACCGCCCCGGAGTGCTCGTCTGGAATGTCATGCCGGGGCCCCTACCCCCGTTGCGGTTGGGCACTCTGATCGTCCACAAGCCATTCACCGAGTTCGTCCTGGGATTCACCTACGACCCAACGCACGACGACCTCGCGGAGCTGACCAGCGACGACCTGGTCGGGCGGATCCGCGCCGCGATCGGCGACGACGCCGTCGATGTCACGATCAAGGGCGTTTCCGGGTGGCAGGTGAACGCACAGGTGGCGCCCTTGTATTCGGCTGGTCGGGTTTTCTGCATGGGCGACGCCGTACACCGCCACCCGCCCACCAACGGACTCGGGCTGAACATGTCTGTGGCCGACGCGTACAACCTCGCGTGGAAGCTCGCTCTGGTGCTGGACGGGCGCGCCGGCGCCGCCTTGCTTGACACCTATACCGCGGAACGGCAACCGGTGGGCGCGGAATGCGTCACCCGGGCGATCACCAGCCTCCAGGACATGGCCACCGTCGATGCGGCGCTCGGCTACCAGCCAGGCCAGTCCGCCGAGGACGGGTGGGCCGCGCTGGCCGACCTTGAGGATCCCGGTGCGACCGGAGCAGCACGCCGTCGCGCGCTGCGCGACGCGGTGACGCACACCGACTACCAGTTCAACGCCCACGGGCTCGAACTCGGCTACATCTACACCAGTTCCGCGGTCGTCGTCGAGCCGGTACACGTCCGTGAGCCGGCTCCTGATGCACACCTGCGTTACCGGCCAACCAGCAGGCCCGGGGCCCGCCTTCCGCATGCCCGGATCGAGCGCGGCAACACCCCGATCTCCACACTCGACCTCGTCGAAGGGCTCGGATTCGTGCTGCTCACCGGGCCTGGTGGCGATGCGTGGGCGCCGGCGGCCGCCGAAGTAGCCGCTCGCACCGGGGTGCCGATCGTGGTGCACGTCGTCGGGCACCGCAACGGCCGCCTCGCTGATCCCTACGGCGAGTGGGCAGAACTGCGCGAGGTTGGCAGCGATGGCTGCGTGCTCGTACGTCCCGATCGGCATGTCGCCTGGCGTTACCAGCGGCTCGACGCACTTTCGGCTGATGCGCTGGGGGCCGCTATGGACCAGATCCTCGCCCGCCGGCCTGTCCGCCCGTCCGGACAGGCCGTGACTGGGGCAGCTGCGCTACCGGAGGCTGGGGAGCCGTCGCAGGCGCAGACCGTCGCCGCTGCTCCTGTCTAGACCTTAAATAAGCGCGTTCATGGTCTGGGAGTGGTTTCGAATAGATGATCGTGTGGATCGGGTGGTGTGCGGGGTGGTTCGGCCGGCTTCGGCCGTGTCGGATGGACCGGGTTGGGCTGTACGGCCGGGTAATCGAGCGGATTCCCGGGGTTGAGGGCAGGTGGCATCGCGGTGTCGGGTTTGTAATGTGGTGGGTCCAGGTGCGGGAATGCGTTGGGGTTAGCCGAATCGGGTGCGTTCGGTGGTGTACCAGGCGCTGAAGAGCCGTTCGAGGCTGGGGGTGTAGCCGATCAGTCGGACGGTGATGCCGCGGGCGTGGCGGGCGACCATGGCGGGGATGAGGATGCTGGTGGTCAGGAAGCGGCGGAACTCCATCCGGAGGTAGTCGCGCCGATCCTGCTTGCGGCGCATCATCATAGCGAACCAGGCTTTGATGTTCCAGGCCAGCGCGGCGATGACCATGTACGCCCAGTTGGACACCAGGTCGTAGAGGGGTACCCGCAGCGCGTTGACGCCGCTTTTGAGTTGCTCGATGACGTTCTTCTGGTCGCAGCGGTCGTTGGCCAGGGCCACCGAGCCTGTCAGGATTTCCGTGTAACCGTCCTATGTGGACTAACTAGCGGGCATCGACGGGGATACGGCCGGGGAAGAAGATTTCCAGGGCGTTGAGGGCCTGCTTCCAGCCGTGCACGCCGGCGCCTTCGACCAGGCGGGGTGGTGCGGTGCGGGAGTTGGC
>DATEJJ010000541.1:0-8309 GCA_035278125.1 Rugosimonospora sp. | reverse complement strand
GTGCCGGCCGAGGTTCCTCCCGGACCCGGAGCGGCGGACCGGGCCGGCGAGCCGGTCGCGGCACTGGCCGGGATCACGGTGGACCGCGGTGGCCGGCGGGTACTGGACGGCCAGGAGCTGTCGCTGCGCCGGGCCGCGCTGACCGTCGTACGTGGACGGTCCGGCTCGGGCAAGTCCACCCTGCTGCGTATCCTGGCCGGGCTGGAGCGGCCGGACGCCGGTACCGCCGAGGTGGCCGGCGAGCGGCTGGATTCGCTGGACCGGACCGCGCTTGCCGGGGTACGCCGCCGGCACATCGGGGTGGCCGCGCAGAGCGCCGCGCTCATCGAGACCCTGGACGTGCAGGACAACCTCGCGCTGATCCGGGAGGCGCGCGGGCTGCCACCCGACCCGGAGCTGGTGCGGCACTGGCTGGCCGCGCTGGGTCTGGACGCGCTGCGGCACCGGCACGTGCGGGTGCTCTCCGGCGGCGAGCGGCAGCGGGTATCCGTGGCCCGGGTGCTGGCCGCCGAGCCGGAGATCGCGGTACTGGACGAGCCGACCTCGCAGCAGGACGAGGCGAACGCGGAGCGCCTGGTCGGGGTGCTGGTCGCCGCGGCCCGTCAGGGTACCGCCGTGGTGGCGGCCACGCACGATCCGGTGCTGGTCGCCGCCGCCGACTCGGTGGTCACGCTGGCGTAGCGGCGCTCACCACGCGCGCAGCAGCGCCTGCAGCTCGGACCGGATGGCTGGCCGGCCGCCGAACACGAGCAGGAACGCCGCCTCCCGGGCCAGCCGCTGGGCGTGCTCCCCGGCGAGTACCGCCCGCGCGCCGGTACCCACGGTGAGCAGTGCCGCGGCGCGTACCGCCAGCGCCGAGGCGGCGGCCCGGGCCCGGGGCATCGCGTCCGCCGGCCCGTCCAGCGCGGCGTCCAGCGCCTTGCGCGCACTGTCCACATCGGACTCCAGGTCGGCGTCGCCGAGCAGCAGGGCGCACCGCCCGGCCACGCCGAGCGCGAGGGAACCGTTGGCGCGCAAGGACTCCGGCGCGTTCGGCTGGCTGCCCTCGTACGGCTGCGCGGTCACCAGCCGGTCCGCCGGTACGAAGTGGTCGGCGAAGCGCACGAGGACGGTACGGCTCGCGTTGACCGCGACCAGGCGCAGCGGCTCGACGCTCAGCGTGGGCCCGGCGACCGCGTCCAGCAGCAGCCAGAGCACCGTGTCCGAGGGGTCACGCGCGGCGGTGTGGAGCACGTCCACCCGCCCCCAGCCGGTGACCCAGGGCGCCTCGCCGGACAGCAGGTACCCGCCGTCCACCGGCCGGGCCCGTACCGCTGCCGGCCCGGCCCGCAGCGCCGCCTGTGCCACCCCGGCGCGCCTGTCACCCCGGCACAGCGGCCCGTACCACACGTCGCGCAGGCCGGGCGTCTCGCTGCCGGCGACCCCGCGTACCGCGCCGTGGTGCTGGAGCCAGACGAAGGTGGTGGCCAGGCACCCGGTGGCGAGCACCTCCACGACCCGGGCCGCCTCGGCGGTACCGGACAGGCCCAGGCCGCCGGCCGGGCGCGGGGCGGCCAGCCCGTAGAAGCCCTCGGTGGCGAGCAGGTCCAGGTGCGCCGCGGGTACCTGCTCCGCGCCGTCCACCGCCATGGCGGCCGGGAAGAACACCTCTTCCGCGATCGCCCGCGCGCGGTCGAGAACGGTCACCGGGGTAACGCTACCGCCAGCCCACGTCGATCCGCTGGCCACGGTCGTCGAAGAAGTGCAGCGCGTCCATGCGTACCGACACCGCCAGCGGGTGCCCGTTGCTGATCGCCGGGTACGGCGCCAGGCGTACCGCCAGCTCGGCCGGGCGGCGGTGGTGGCGCCCCGCGTCGGTGAACACGCCCGGCGCCGCCCGCGCGCTGCTCCGCCCGTTGGCGTGGCCGTTGTGCCCGGACGACCCCGCCGCTACCAGCTCCTCGCCGCCGCGACCGGTGACCCGCCTGACCAGGCTGCCGAACCGGCGCAGCCCGCGCGGGCCGCTCAGCTCCGGCGGGCTGCCCGCGATGTCGTCCACCACCACCGCGTACGCGCCGATGTCCAGGAAGGCCAGCGACTCGTGGCCGTGGTGCTCCAGGTACCGGATCCGGCCGCGCAGCACGTCGCCCTCGGTGTCGATGGGTACCGGCAACAGCGCCTCGGCCCGCATGCCGACCACGATGCGCTCGCCGTGGTAGTGCGCGACCGCCCGGGCGCGGATGTCGCTCCACGGCAGGTACAACGTCTGCTCTCCCATGTGCAGCGCGATGTGCCGGTCGAGGTGCACGTAGACCTGGGCTTCCAGCAGGTTCATCCGGGGCGCGCCGAGGAAGGCCGCCACGTACAGGGTGGCCGGGCGGCCGTACACCTGGGTCGGGGTACCCACGTCCTGCAGCACACCGCGGCGCAGGATGGCCACCCGGTCGGCCATGGTGAGCGCCTCGGCCTGGTCGTGCGTGACGTAGATGGTGGTGACGCCGAGTTCCCGGGTCAGGCCGGAGATCTCCGCGCGCAGCTCGGCGCGCAGCCCACTGTCCAGGTTGGACAGTGGCTCGTCCATCAGGAACAGCCCGGGCCGGCGGACGATCGCGCGGCCCATGGCGACCCGCTGCCGCTGGCCGCCGGAGAGCTGGTTGGGCTTGCGGGCCAGCACGTCGCCGATGCCCAGCGCGCTGGCCACGTCCGCGACCCGCTCGGAGCGGGAACCCTGCTCCACACCGGACAGTCGCAACGGGAACCCGATGTTGTCGCCGACGGACATGTGGGGGTACAGGGCGAAGTCCTGGAAGACCATGGCGATCTTCCGGTCCCGGGGCGCGAGGTCGTTCGCGAGTTCGCCGTTGAGCAGGATCGCACCGGACGACGGGTCCTCCAGCCCGGCAACCATGCGCAGCACGGTGGACTTGCCGCAGCCCGACGGTCCCAACAGGACCATGAACTCGCCGTCGCCGACTTCCAGGCTCATGTTGTCTACTGCGACGGTGCCGTCGGCGAACACCTTCGTCACGTCCTTGAGCGCGACGGTGGCCACCGTCACCTCCCCGCCAAAAAATGGATCAACAGGCCATTCGCCCGCCCCCAAGCCCTGTACTGTGACGAACCCGGTCCTGGTTGCCCATCGGGTAAACGTTCCATGTTGGTTTCGTGTTCGCCCTATTACATAACCTCGCCCATGCGGCCGCAACCAGGACTATCACCTGCTGCGGAACGGCATGAATTCAACGGAATTTACGGCTACCCATCGTTTCAGATCACTGACAGTGTGCAATGGATCAACATTCGATCACATTTACCGCGAGCCCGCCGCGCGCCGTCTCCTTGTACTTGATCTTCATATCGGCGCCCGTCTCGCGCATCGTCTTGATGACCTTGTCGAGCGAGACGTGGTGGTCGCCGTCGCCGCGCAGCGCGAGCCGGGTCGCGGTAATGGCCTTGATACTGGCCACCGCGTTGCGCTCGATGCACGGGATCTGCACCAGCCCACCCACGGGATCGCAGGTCAGCCCCAGGTTGTGCTCCATCGCGATCTCGGCCGCGTTCTCCACCTGGTCCGGGGTGCCGCCCAGCACCTCGGTCAGCCCGGCGGCCGCCATCGAGCAGGCGGAACCGACCTCGCCCTGGCAGCCCACCTCGGCCCCGGAAATGGACGCATTTTCCTTGAACAGCACGCCGATAGCGGCCGCGGTGAGCAGGAAACGCACCACCCCGTCATCGCCGGCACCGGGCACGAATCGGGTGTAGTAGTGCAGTACCGCGGGGATGATGCCGGCCGCGCCATTCGTCGGCGCGGTCACCACCCGGCCGCCGGCCGCGTTCTCTTCGTTGACCGCGAGCGCGAACAGGGTCACCCAGTCCATCACCCGCAGCGGATCGAGCGCGTAATGCTCCGATTCCAAGGTCTTTCGCAGTTCCGCCGCCCGGCGCCGCACCTTCAGCCCGCCGGGCAGCACGCCGGTGTCCGCGCAGCCCTGCGCCACGCAGTCCTGCATGGCGTGCCAGATGTGCAGCAGCCCGGCGCGTACCCGCTCCTCGGTACGCCAGCTCAGCTCGTTGGCGAGCATCACCCCGCTGATCGGCAGTCCCGCCGTACGCGCGTGGTCGAGCAGTCCGGCGCCGGTGCGGAACGGGTACCGGACGGGCGTGTCGTCCACCTTCAGGGCGCCGGTACGCTCGTCCACCACGAAGCCGCCGCCCACCGAGTAGTAGGTGCGCTCCCGTACCGGCTGCTCCGCCCCGTCGTACGCGGTGAACGTCATGCCGTTGGGGTGGAACGGCAGGGTACGCCGCCGGTGCAGGACCACCTCCACGGCCGCGTCCCGCTCGCCGAGCAGCCGTACCCGCCCCGCCTCCCGGATCGCCGCCACCCGCGCCGGTACGGTCGCGGTGTCCACCGTCTCCGGCTCCTCGCCGGCCAGGCCGAGCAGCACCGCCCGGTCGCTGCCGTGCCCGTGCCCGGTCGCGCCCAGCGAGCCGAACAGTTCCGCCCGTACCGACGCGGTGCGTGGCAGCAGGCCGTCCGCGTGCAGTCCGCGCACGAAGGTACGGGCGGCCCGCATCGGCCCGACCGTGTGCGAGCTGGACGGGCCGATACCGATCGTGAACAGGTCGAAGACGCTGATCATCTACCCGTCCCGGGAGCTGGTGTCAGGGGTTGGCGAAGATGATCGTAATGCTGGTGTAGCCGAGCGAGCGCAGCAACTGCTCCAGCATCTTGCGGGTATTGTCCGCCGCGCGCTGGGGCAGGTCGCTCTGCAGCGCCGCCTCGTTGATCTTCTGCGTGCCGTACCGGTACAGCTCCTGCATCTTGTTGGGGTTGTCGGTGAAGATACTGGTGAGGCGGTTCCACAGGCCGCGCTGCTCGGCGTACACGTAGCTCTTGCCCTGGTCGAGGTTGGCCTGTTCGAGCGCGGGCGCGGGCAGGCGGATCGTCGCGCTCCTGTGGTCGGCCGAGTCCTTGATGGCGCCGGAGCCGATGTTGCTGAAGTCCACGTACGCGTCGACCGTACCCGCGGCCACGAACAGGGTGCGGTCGCTGAACACCAGGTCCGGTATGTACGCCCGGTCCTTCTGTACGTCGATGATGACCTGGAAGTTGCCGCTGGCCGCCTCGAACCGGCTCAGGTCCTGGATGGACAGCAGCAGCGTGGGCTGGCTGCGGTCGGTCGTCTTCGAGCCGAACGGGTTGTGCAGGTTCGGCCACAGGCCGACCACCTTCAACCCCAGCGCCAGCACGACCAGCAGCGCGACGAAGCCGGCCAGGTAGAACAGGCAGCCGCCGGGGATGCGGCGGCGCGCCGGCCGGTCGTAGAACTCCTCGGTCTCGATCGCCTCGGTGGTCTTGTCCCGGGTCAGCACCGGGCGGCGGGCGACCGCCCTGGTGTCGCCGTCGGGCCAGCCGGTGCCCGTGTCGACCTCGGGCAGCTCCGCGGTGGGGTGCTGGTCGGCTGCGGTCGGCTGGCGCGCGGTCTCGTCGTCGGGGATGGCAGCGCGTCCGGTGTGGAACGAGTCGTCCTGGTCCGGCATCGGGGCACCGTCCTCATCGGGGGGTCGTGCCAATAACGGTACGAGTACCCTGCGACACTCTCGATTCAAACCGAGCCTAGGACGAAGCAGACAAAACCATCAATTTCCGGTCAGGACGCCGACGCGGGACGGGGCAGCGGGAGCACCCGGGCGTGGATCGAGGTGCGCTGCTGCAGGGCCGCGCGCAGCGCACGGTGCAGGCCGTCCTCCAGGTACAGCCCGCCCTCCCACTGCACCACGTGCGGGAACAGGTCCCCGTAGAACGTCGAGTCCTCGGCGAGCAACCGGTCCAGCGCCAGCTCCCGCTTGGTGGTGATGAGCTGGTCCAGGCGCACCGGGCGCGGCGGAATCTCCGCCCACTCCTTCATGCTCAGGCCGTGGGCGGGGTAAGGCGCACCGTCCCGGACCCCCCTGAAGATCACCCCGGTCGCTCCCCTTCCTGCCTCGTCGCCGCTCCTGGCGGGCACGTGTCAAGCCGTTGCCAGCCTAGCGACCAGGTGCGAGACGGGGGTATCAACCCGGCCACCCCGATTGTCGGTTTTCATATTCACCTTCCGGCCGACCGCCACCCCAGCGGCCGCGGTGCACCACCTCGGCGACCGGGCGCCGGCCCCGCCGCAGGGACGGGGATCTGCGGTCCGGCGCCGGGTAGCCCAGCGAGATCGCGCCGATCGGCGCGTACTCCGGCGGGACGTCGAAGGTCGCCCGGTACGCCGCCGTGTGCGCCGGCGGGATACCGAAGAAGCAGGCGCCCAGCCCGGCGTCGACCGCGCCCAGCAGCATCATCAGGCTGGCGAAGCCGGTGTCGATGTCCCAGTACGGTACCGGCCAGCGCGCCTCGTCCCGGTCGGTCCAGCCCTTGTCCGGCGCGGCGTACCGGTCCAGGTACACGGACTTGTTGGAGTGCGCCACCACGAGGGCGGGCGCGTGCCGCATCCCGGTCAGCCACGAGTCGGGTACCTCCCCGGGGGACGTGGTGGCCGCCCAGAACCGGTCCCGGTCCGCGGGACCGGTCAGCACCAGGAAGCCCCAGCCCTGGGAGAAGCCGGCCGAGGGCGCCCGGATCGCCAGCTCCAGCAGCCGGTCCAGCACCTCGGGCGGTACCGGGCGGTCCGGGTCGTAGTCGCGCACCATG
This sequence comes from Rugosimonospora sp., assembly GCA_035278125.1. Classification (GTDB taxonomy): domain Bacteria; phylum Actinomycetota; class Actinomycetes; order Mycobacteriales; family Micromonosporaceae; genus DATEJJ01. The sequence continues at coordinate 1,651 of DATEJJ010000541.1, read as the reverse complement.
CGCCGGCGGCGTACCACATCCTGGAACTCCATCACGCCCCCAGCTTCGGGTTGATGCCCCACGCGCCGCGCCAGGTCTCCCCGGGTGCCAGGCTGACCAGGTCCCGCCCGGAGGAGAACGCGTCCGGCGGGCAGCTCATCGGCTCCACCGCCACCGCCCGGCGGGTACGCGGCGCCGGCAGCGTGTCGCCCGTGTACACCTGCCACCAGCGGAACGCGCCGTCCGCCCAGACCGACACCGAGCGGTCTTCGTCCACAGTGGACAGCGTGACGGTACTGCCGCCGGGCGGGAGGTCACCGAACGCGGTGTCCAGTACCGCGCCCCCGATCGGGCGCGCCGCGCCGAAGTCGTACTCGCTGCCGGCCACCCGCGCGGCGCCGATCGGCAGCAGCCGCGCGTCGACGAGCAGCCGGCTGCGCGCCGGTACCGAAAGCTTCACCGCGTCCACCGGTACCCCGGGCAGCCGCAGGTACGGGTGCACCCCGATGCCGAAGGGGCAGGGCCGCCCGGACAGGTTCGTCGCGCTGTGCGTGGCGCGCAGCCCGTCCGCCCCGACCGACCAGACCGTACGCAGGTGCAGCGTCCACGGGTACCCGGGCTGCGCCGGGAGCCGGCACTCCAGGGTCACCTCGCCGCCACCCACCTCGGTCGCCTGCCACGGCAGCCAGCGCACCAGGCCGTGCGAGGCGTTGTGGTGCGCGGGTTCGGAGAGCGGGAGCTGGTAGGAGCCGCCCTGGAACGCGTACCGGCCGTCGCGGATGCGGTTGGGCCACGGCGCGAGTACCTGGCCGGCACCGCCCGGGGCGATCTCGTCCTCGCCGTACCCGTCCAGGAGGTCCTGCCCGGCCACGCGGTACGCGCGCAGGCCGCCACCGACCTCCACCACGACCGCCTGGTGATCACCGGACTCGATCTGCCACTGGGTACCCGAGGGTGGGCTGGTCTGCTGCATGCCCGCGACCATAACCGCCCGAAAGCCTGCCGACACACGACCCCCGACACCCCTAACGCGTCCGGTACCGCCGCAGGGTCGGGAAGCAGAGGCCGAGAAGCAGCGCCACGCCGGCCGCGGACACGCCGCCGACCACCCACGCGGAGCCGGCGCCCAGCCCCGCGGTCATCGCGCCGGCGCGCAGGTCACCCAGGCGGGGACCGCCGGCCACCACGGCCGTGAACACGCCCTGCATCCGGCCGCGCAGCTCGTCCGGCGCCAGGGTCTGCAGGATCGTCTGCCGGTACACCGCGCTGACCAGATCGGCCGCGCCGCCCACGGCGAGCAGCAGCACGCACAGCCAGAGCCGGCCGGCCAGCCCCGACGCGGCCACCGCCAGCCCCCACACCACCACCGCGCCGATCAGGGCGGCACCCTGCCGGCGTACCCGGCCGATCCAGCCCGAGGTGAGCCCGGCGAGCACCGAGCCGATGGCGATCGCCGCGTACAGCCAGCCGATGGCGCCCGCCCCGCCGAACCGGTCCCCGGCCATCTCCGGGAACAGCGCGCGCGGAATGGCCAGCACCATGGCGGCGATGTCGACGGCGAAGGAGAGCAGCAGCAGCGGGTTGCCCACCAGGTACCGCAGCCCGAAGACCACGTCGGCCAGGCCGCCCCGGCGCCCGGCCTCGCCCCGGGCCGGCGGCAGCGCGGGCAGCC
>DATEJJ010000540.1:0-3177 GCA_035278125.1 Rugosimonospora sp. | reverse complement strand
GCTATGGCTCGATACCACCCACCAGAGCCCCACCGAGACGGTTGACGAGATCCTCGCCCGCGGCTGGGCAGAGGCCAGACTCCCGGGACAGCCCGAATGAACCAGGTATTCAGACAGTTCCGATATCCGACGTCGCCAGAGAAGTCGTCACTGGGGCTGCTGGCCAAGTGCGCCCTGGACCCCGACGCACCCGAGCGGGAGTCGGCGCGATGAGCCCCGACATCACCCTGGCCGACGCGATCACCGCGCTGGTGACGGAGAAACGCGCTGTCGGCTACAAGTACGCCGCCGAGGCGCGGGTGCTGGCCCGGTTCACCGTGTTCTGTCACCGCGAGTTCCCCGCATTGGCCGCGCTCGACCAGGCCGCGGTCGAGGCGTGGCTGTCAGCCGCCCGGCAGCGTGGGGTGACCCCCGCGACGTTGCAGGGCCTGGCCGCGCCGGTGCGGGAGTTGGCCCGGTGGCTGGGCCGCCGCGGCGTGCCGGCCTACGTGCTGCCGCAGGGCGCGCTGCCGCGGCCGGCCCGCTACGTCCCGCACATCTACACCGATCAGGAACTGGCCGCCCTGTTCGCCCAGACCGACCGGTGCCGTTACTGCTCCCTGGTGCCGTGGCGGCATCTGGTCATGCCGGTGTTGTTCCGCACGATCTACGCCTGCGGGCTGCGAGCCTCCGAAGCGCGCCTGCTCCGCACCGACGACGTCGACGTCAGTACCGGCGTGCTGCAGATCCGCGACGCCAAAGGCGGTAAAGACCGTCAGGTACCCGTCCACGGGTCGTTACGCGAACGGCTCGCCGACTACCATGCCCACGTTGGACGCCTTGGTGGAGACTGGTTCTTCCCCGCAACGGCCGGGAAGCCGCTGACCCTCGGCAACGTCTACCACAACTTCCGCCGATTCCTGTGGCAGGCCCGCATTCCCCACGGCGGTCCCGGTCACGGCCCACGCGTACATGATCTTCGTCATGCCTTCGCCGTCCACAATCTACGGTCGTGGTTCGCCCGCGGCGAGGACGTCAATGCGTTGCTGCCGGTCCTGCAAACCTACATGGGTCACTACTCGATCTCCGATACCGCCTACTACCTTCGGCTGACCGCCGAGTCCTACCCGCACATCACCGCCCAGGTCCAACGCGTCATCGGCGACATCGTGCCATCCAGCGCCCCCGGGCCGGGCCATGGCGACTGACTTCGCGGTCTTCCTCCGCCGTTTCCTCACCACGCACCTGGCCGGGCTGCGCGGCTGCTCACCCAACACCGTCACCTCCTACCGCGACACGTTCAAACTCCTGATCACCTTCCTGCGCGACGACCGAGGCATCCCACCCGAACGACTCACCCTCGAACGCATCGACGCCACCGCAATCGCCGGATTCCTGAACTGGCTGCAGACCACCAGGCACAACAGCAACTCGACCCGCAACCAGCGGCTGGCCGCCCTCAGCTCGTTCTACCGATGGCTGCAATCCCAAGACCCCACCCGCCTGGCCTGCTGCCAGGACATCCTCGCCATCCCCGCCAAGAAGCAGACCCAACCGACCGTCCATCACCTGACCGTCGAGCAGACCCGCCGCCTGCTGGCTGCGCCCGACCGCACCATGAGGCGAGGCCGCCGCGACGCGACCCTGCTGGCCACCCTCTACGACACCGGCGCCAGGGTCCAGGAACTGGCCGACCTCGCCGTGCGCGACATCCGCCGGCAACCCCCCGCCCTGGCCGTCCTGACCGGCAAAGGTGGCAAGACCCGCCACGTCCCCCTCACCGACAACACGGTCGCACTGCTGGAGTCCTACCTGGCCGAACACCACCTCGACACACCCGGCCACGACGACCACCCGCTGTTCGTCAACCAGCACGGCGGCAAGCTCAGCCGCGGCGGGATCGCCTGGATCATCGGCAAATACAGGACCAACAACCATACACTCACCAACATCAATATTAGCCCGCATACCCTGCGCCATAGCAGGGCCATGCACCTCTACGACGCCGGAATCCCGTTGCCCTACATCCGCGACATCCTCGGACACGTCGACCTGAGCACCACCGAAATCTACGCACGCGCCTCAACCGAAGCCAAACGCAGAGCCCTCGAAGCCGCCTACACCATCGTCACCGACGAGCTACCCGAATGGAACCAAAACCCCGAACTGCTCACCTGGCTCGCCGAACTGTAAACCCTGCCCCCGAGGCGTTATGCGCAGCGATCGATCCTCAACGTCGCTCCCACCAGGCCCGACAGGACCACGCTGCGCATAACCCAGCGCTGTTCATTAGGGGCATCGGCGTCGCCGCTGCTCGCGAACGTGTACCTGCACTACGTCCTGGACCTATGGGCCGACTGGTGGCGACGCCGCTACGCGCACGGTGATGTGATCATCGTGCGGTGGGCGGACGACTTCATCGTCGGGTTCGAGCATGAGCAGGATGCGCGGCGGTTCCTGACCGAGCTTCGCGAACGGTTCGCGCGGTTCGGGCTGGAGTTGCACCCGGACAAGACCCGGCTGATCGAGTTCGGGCGGCATGCCGCCCAGCGACGACGCGGACGGGGCGAGGGTAAGCCGGAGACGTTCGACTTCCTGGGCTTTACGCATATCTGCGCGAAGTCGCGGAGTGGACGGTTCTGGCTGCGGCGTATCACGGTCTCGAAACGGATGCGGGCGAAGCTGCGCGAGGTGGGCGACCAACTCAAGCGCCGCCGGCACCAGCCCATCCCGGTGCAGGGGCAGTGGCTGGCCAGCGTGGTGCGAGGCCACGCGGCCTACTATGCCGTGCCCGGCAACACCGACGCGGTGTCGAGCTTCCGGCACCAGGTCACCCGGCACTGGTACGAGGCGTTGCGGCGCCGCAGCCAGCGCACGCGGACGACCTGGGCTCGGATGGCAAGGCTCGCGACTCGATGGCTACCCAACGTCCGTGCCACGCATCCGTTCCCGGCAGCGCGCTTCGCCGCCAGAACCTGAGGCAGGAGCCCCGTGCGGTAATTCCGCATGCGGGGATCTGTGCGGGGGGCCGCCCGTGAGGGCGGTCCCTACCGCGACTAACCGTCCTATGTGGACTAACTAGCGGGCATCGACGGGGATACGGCCGGGGAAGAAGATTTCCAGGGCGTTGAGGGCCTGCTTCCAGCCGTGCACGCCGGCGCCTTCGACCAGGCGGGGTGGTGCGGTGCGGGAGTTGGC
>DATEJJ010000539.1:0-3798 GCA_035278125.1 Rugosimonospora sp. | reverse complement strand
GCTGTCGTTCTGGCCCTGGCACCTGGCGCCGGTACCGGTGGCGGGCGCCGCGTCCACCGGGCTGGTCCTGGTCGCCGCGGGGCTGCGCCGGGTACCCGCGCTGCCCCGGCCGCGGGGCGGGGACGTCGTCGTGCTCGGCTTCACCGCGATCGCCGGCGCGTCGATCCTCTGGCCATTCCTCGGGCAGGACGCGGCCGGGCGGCTGGGCATCGTCGCGCCCGGCGGCGACCTGGCCAACCACTTCGCCCTGGTCGACGCGGTACGCGCGGCGGGCGGGTACGTCTTCCTGCGCCCGGGTACGGCCGGCGCGCAGCTGCTCTGGACCGGGCTGCACTCGTACCCGCAGGGCGCGCACCTAACCACCGCGCTGCTGCTCAACTTCCTCGGTACGGACACCCGGCCGGTACCGGAGCTGGGCGCCTTCCTCTGGTTCGAGCCGGGTACCTTCCTGCTGCTCTGCCTGTGCCTGCTGTGGGCGGCGCGGCGGGTGGCCGGCCCCGGTACCCGTGCGCTCGCGCTGCTGCCGGTGGCCGCGCTGGGCACGGCGTACCTGGTCTGGTCGGACCCGCTCATGATCATGTGGAACGGGTTCTGGCCCGAGCTGCTCGGGCTGTCGGAGTTCGCGCTGCTGGCCGGCGTGCTGGTCCGCCCGCTGCACCGGGCGCGGGAGCAGGCGACCGTCGTGGCCGCCTGCCTGGTCGCGATCTGCTTCACCTACTTCCTGGTGCTGCCGGTCGCCGCGGTGCTCACCGGTGCCTGGCTGCTGTGGTACCGGCGGCGGGTGCGCCGGTACACCCTCGGGGTGCTGCTCGGGGCGGCGCTGGCCGGCTCCGTGATGATCGGGATCAGCCTGGCCGCGTACGGGCCCGGGCAGCGGCTGCTGGAGACCGGCTCGCTGTACCCGATCGACATGCGCATCCTGGCCACCTTCGGCCTGCTCGCGGCGGGCGGGATCGGGCTGTCGCTGCGGCGCCGCTCGGCCGCCTGGCGGATGACGGTGCTGCTGCCGCTGACCGCCGGCGGGCTGGTGCTGGCGGTCAGCGGGTACCAGCTGCTCACGGCGGGCACGACGCTGTACTACGCGTACAAGGCGGAGCACCTGGCCATGGTGGTGTTCGTGGTCGGGCTCGGGCCGCTGGCCCGGCTGGTACCCGTGCCGCGCGGGCGGGCCGCGGTACTCGCCCCCGTACTGGCGCTGGCCGCGCTGGTGAGCCTCGGGCCGGCGGGCCACTTCGGGCTGGGCCGGCTGTACCTGGACGGCACGCTCTCCTGGGGCTGGGTGGGCCGGGCCGCGCTCCAGGTCGCCACCCGGGTACCCGCCGCGCCGGGTACGGTCACGGTGGTGTGGGGCGGGCGCCCGCGGGAGTACGCGGCCCAGACGACACAGTGGACGAACGTGCTCTGGCGTACCGAGGCGGTGGCCTGGCGCGGGCACATGTGGGTGTCGGGTGAGCCGCTCACCGGTACGCTGGCGGCCGGGGACATCGTGGACTTCGTGCGGGACTCGGCGCCGTACCGGGTCCGCTTCGTCACCGACAACCCGCGCCTGCTCGCCACCCTGGGCGAGCTGCGCCGCGAGCGCCCGGACCTGCCGCTGGACGTGGTCGACCTGCCCCTGCCACGCTGAGCGGCGAGTCAGGGCAGTACGGCCGCCAGCTCGGCGACGATGCCGGCCAGCCGGCCGGCCTGTTCCGGGTAGTAGTCCAGCAGGTCGTGCAGGCGGGCGCGCCACATGCCCGCCTCGACCGCGCGCGCGTCCGGGCGCATCCGGTACAGCAGGCGGGTGCGCGAGATGGACAGCGCCTGCGCGAGCTCCGGCCCGCCCACCAGGTCCAGCTGGTCCACGAGCCATTCGTAGAGCCGGTCCTCGTCGCTGTCGGCCACCGCCACCACGACGCGGGCCGCGTCCCACGCCAGGCGGGCGTGGTGCACGACTCCCGATGTCATACGGCCATGGTCGATGAGCCGCGCAGGGAAGGCAAGAGCGTGCCAGAATGATCAACTGCGGCCGGTAGGCTCGCGGAATCGGGTTGTCTCTTCCCAGGAGGGTTCGGACGGTGGCTGAACTGGCGAGGTTCGTCAAGGCGTACGACGTGCGAGGCACCGTCCCCGACCAGATCAACGCCGGCGTGGCCCGGGCCTTCGGCGCGGCGTTCGTCCGGGTGCTGCGCGGCGAGGGGCCGGTATCGCAGGTCGTCATCGGGCACGACATGCGGCCCTCCTCGCCCGAACTGGCTGAGGCGTTCGCCCAGGGCGCCAACAGCGAAGGTGTGGACGTGGTCCTCGCCGGGCTCGGCTCCACCGACATGCTCTACTTCGCGGCCGGGTTCCTGGACGTGCCCGGCGCCATGTTCACCGCGAGCCACAATCCCGCGCAGTACAACGGGATCAAGCTGTGCCGGGCCGGCGCCAAGCCGATCGGCCTGGAGACCGGGCTGGCCGAGATCCGGGATGTGGCGCAGGGCCTGCTGGACGGTGCCGCGGCCGGCGGCACCGGCACCGGCGCGATCACCCGCCGCGACCTGCTCACCGACTACGCGGCCTACCTGCGCGGGCTGGTCGACCTGACCAGCATCCGGCCGCTGTCCGTGGTCGTCGACGCGGGCAACGGCATGGCCGGGTACACGGTGCCCGCGGTGCTCGGCGACGTGGCGCTGGACAAGCTGCCGCTGTCCATCGAGCCGCTCTACTTCGAGCTGGACGGGACCTTCCCCAACCACGAGGCCAACCCGCTGGTACCGGAGAACCTGGTGGACCTGCAGCGGGCGGTACGCGAGCACGGCGCGGACCTCGGGCTCGCCTTCGACGGGGACGCGGACCGCTGCTTCGTGGTGGACGAGCGCGGCGAGCCGGTGTCCCCGAGCGCGGTCACCGCCCTGGTCGCGGTGCGCGAGCTGGCCAGGTACCCGGGCTCGACCATCATCCACAACCTGATCACCTCGCGCGCGGTACCCGAGATCGTGGCCGAGCACGGTGGCCAGCCGCTGCGCTCCAGGGTGGGTCACTCCTTCATCAAGGCGGAGATGGCGCGTACCGGCGCGGTGTTCGGTGGCGAGCACTCGGCGCACTACTACTTCAAGGACTTCTGGGGCGCGGACACCGGCATGCTCGCCGCGATGCACGTCCTCGCCGCCCTCGGTACCGCGAGCGAGCCGCTGTCCCAGCTCGCCGCGCAGTACGAGCGGTACGTGGCGTCCGGCGAGATCAACTCGACCGTCGGCGACCAGGCCGCGAAGCTCGCCGAGGTCGAGCAGCACCTCGCGCCCGGCAACGAGAGCGACCACCTCGACGGGCTGACCGTACGCTTCCCGGACGGCGGCTGGATCAACCTCCGCCCGTCCAACACGGAGCCGCTGCTGCGGCTGAACGTGGAGGCCCCGACCGAGCAGCGCATGGCCGAGCTGCGCGACCAGGTACTCGCCATCGTCCGGAACCAGGAGTGACACCCATGGCGCTTGACCCGCAACTGCTGGAGATCCTGGCGTGCCCCGACACGCACCACGCGCCGCTGCGGTACGACGCGGCCGCGCAGACGCTGACCTGCACCGAGTGCGGCCGGATCTTCGAGATCCGCGACGACATCCCGGTGCTGCTGCTGGATGAGGCGCGCCTGCCGGAGAACCCGCCCGGTGCCGAGGGGAGCGGATGATGCTGGACGGCACGGCCGGCGTCCGCGGCCACCGCCACATCGACGAGTCGCTGATCGACGACCCCGCCGCGGTCGAGGCGGCCGACCCGGGCCGGATGCTGCGCGCCACCGCCTCCGCGGGCGCGCAGGTGCGGGAGTCGGCGGCGCTC
>DATEJJ010000538.1:0-2883 GCA_035278125.1 Rugosimonospora sp. | reverse complement strand
CACCGGCGCTGGCCGGCCGGGTGTCGGGCGCGCCGGCGGATCCGCGCCGGTACGTGGCGCCGCCGCAGCTGGACGCGTCGGACGAGAACCCGCTGATCCGGCTCTCCGGCTGGGCGCTCAACCCGGACGAGCGGTTGTTCGACACGGACACCACCGGGACCGGCAAGGCGCAGGTGCGGGTACGGCTGGCGGTGCTGAGCGACTACGACGGCGTCAACTGGCGGGTGGACGGGGACTACCGGGAGGCGGGGCGGGCGCTGCCACCGGTCACCGGGCCGGGTGCGGTCGACGCCGCCGGTGCGGTGGTACGGCAGACGATCCGGATCGACGACCTGGACGGCCGGCTGCTGCCGGCGGTACCCGCCCCGCGCCAGGTGGACGGCGTGCGCGTGGCGTACGACCAGGGCACCGGTACGCTCATCCGGCCGGACGGGCTGTCCGGCGGGCTCACCTACACCGTCTACTCACGACAGTCCACAGTAGACGTCAACGAGCTGCCCACCGCGGACGTGCCGGCCGGCCCCACCGTGGCGCGCTACCTCGATCTGGGCGCCCAGCCGCCGGACGGGATGGCCCGGCTCGCGCAGCAGCTGGGCGCGGACACGGCCGACCCGTACCAGCGGGCGCAGGCCCTCGCCGACTTCCTGAGCCAGCACTACCAGCTGGTGAGCGACGCGCCCAGCGGCCACGCGTACCCGAATCTGAACTTCTTCCTGTTCGGCCCGCGCAACGCCGGCGGGCAGCGCGGCACGAGCGAGCAGTTCGCCGCCGCGTTCGCGGTGCTGGCCCGGATGCTCGGCCTGCCCAGCCGGGTGGTGGTCGGCTTCGAGGCGGGGCCGGGGCACGCGACGGTACGCGGGCGGGACGCGTTCGCCTGGCCGGAGCTGCTGTTCACCGGGGTCGGGTGGGTGGCCTTCGACCCGCTGCCGCAGCCGAACACGCAGCCGCGCCCGCTGGAGAGCGACTTCCAGCCGAAGCTCAACCCGTCCACCAAGCCGCCGCCGGTGGCGCCCACGGTGTCGGTGTCCGGCCCGACGCCGGGGCCGAGCCACTCCCCCGCACCGGTGGCCGCCCCGGCCGCCGGGGTACCCGCGGGTCCGCTGGCCGGCGCCGGTGCCGGGCTGGTCGGGGTGCTACTCGGGCTGGTGCTCGCCGTGCTGCTGCTGCGCCGGGCGTTGCAGGCGCGGCGGCTGGAGCAGGGCAGCCCGGCGCAGCGGGTGGTCGGTGCGTGGCGGGAGGTACTGGACGGCCTGCGCCTGGCCGGCAGCCCGGCCGGCGCGCACCTGTCCGCGACCGAGGTGCTGCGCCACGCCACCCGTACGGCCGAGCACAGCGGCGCGAAGAGCACGCTGCCGGCGCCGCCACTGACCGACCTCGCCGGTCTGGTCAACATGGTGGCGTTCACCCGGCAGCCCGCGACGGAGGAGCAGGCGCGGCTGGCCCGGGCGCAGGCGGTCGCGTACGTGGGCGAGCTGCGTGCCCGGCGGCCGTGGTGGCGGCGTCTACTGTGGACGATCGACCCGCGGCCGCTGCGCTGGGCCCGGCGCGCCGGTCAGGACGGCCGCACCAGCACGTGATCCGCGTACGGCCGGGTATCGGCGATCAGCGCCGCGTTCGCCTCGTCGCTGCGGAACACCCAGTCCCGTGCGTCCACTTTGGACAAGCCGCGGGCGCGCTGGCGGCGCAGCAGAGCGTCCACCCGTACCCCGTCCGGCGCCTCCACGTACAGCGCCAGGTCCAGCAGGTCCCGCACGGGTGCCCAGGGCGGCTTGGGTACCAGCAGGTAGTTGCCCTCGGCCACGATGGTGCGCACGTGCCCCGGCACCGGGATCGCGCTGCCGATCGACTCGTTCAGCGACCGGTTGAACGCGGGCGCGTACACGATCCCGGGCTCCGGCTCGCGCAGCCGGCGCAGCAGGTGCACGAAGCCGGCCGCGTCGAACGTCTCCGGCGCCCCCTTCCGGTCGGCCAGCCCGAGCCGGGCCAGCTCCGCGTTGGCCAGGTGGAAACCGTCCATCGGTACGGCCACCGCCGCGTCCGCGCCGAACTCGGCGCACAGCGCGTTGGCCAGGCTGGTGGACAGCGTCGACTTGCCGGCGGCCGGTGGCCCGGCGATGCCCACGATGATGCGCCGCCGGTCGGAGTCGAGCAGCGGCGCCAGCGCCTCCCGAGCGGCCGCGATCAGGCGCGGATGTGAGCTGCCCACGCGGCAACCTTCGCACATCGGCCACCGGATCATCGACCGCCGAGCGACACCGCGTGCAGCGCCAGCCAGAACTGCACCCGGTCCTGGGTGGAGGCGAGGCTGCGGCCGGTGAGCCGCTCGATCTGCTCCAGCCGGTACCGGACGGTGTTGCGGTGGACGAACAGCCGGCGGGCCACCCGTACCACCGAAGCGTCCTCCTCCAGGTACGCGCGCAGCGTGTCCACCAGCGCCGCGCCCCCACCCTGCGCGTCGAAGTCCAGCAGCGGGGCGAGTACCGCCCGGCCCAGCTCAGCCAGCGGCAACGAGTCGCTGGCCAGCAGCAACCCGGGCAGGGACAGCGGCTCGGCGGCATTGATACCCGGGCCGCGGGTCAGCGCCTCCCGCGCCTCGTAGAAGCTCCACCGCAGCCCGGCCACGCCCGGGTACCCGCCGCCGATGCCGACCCGCGCCTCCCCGCCCAACTGCGCGACGTACTCCAGGGTCTGCCGGGCCACCTCCGCCACCGGCGGCTCGTCCCCGACCACCACCACGAGGTGCTCGCCCGCGTGCGCGGTGACCACCGGCTCGGCCCCGGCCGGGGACAGCGGGTAGACGCCGCCGGGCAGGCCGCGCAGGCCGGTACCGCCCGGGTCGGCCCCGGCAGCCGCCAGGAGCACCGTGTGCGTGCCGGCCGCGTC
>DATEJJ010000537.1:0-16613 GCA_035278125.1 Rugosimonospora sp. | reverse complement strand
GTGCCGGCCGGCGCGATGCTCACCCCGAGCATCCGGGAGGGCTTCCTCACCGGCGCGGCGCAGCGGGTGGCGCATCAGGGGGTACGGGCGGTGCTCACCGCCGGCGGCCAGACCTCGCCGCACATCGTCGCGGTACCCGCGGCGAACCTCGCCGAGCTGTTCTACGAGGAGTGCTTCGGCCCGTTCGTGGTCCTCGTCGAGTACGCCGGCACGGCCGAGCTGCTGGCCGCCCTGGCGCGGGTACCCGGTACCCTCACCGCGACCATCCACAGTGGAGCGGACGAGGACGGGCCGGAGTCGGTGGCGGCCCAGGCGGCGGCGGTACTCGGCGAGCGGGCCGGGCGCCTGGTGTACAACGGGTTCCCGACCGGTGTCGCGGTGACCTGGGCCATGCAGCACGGCGGCCCGTACCCGTCGTCCACCTTCGCCGCGCACACCTCGGTCGGTACCGCCGCCATCCGCCGCTTCCTGCGCCCGGTCACCTACCAGGACGCCCCGCCCGGGCTGCTCCCGCCCGAACTGCGCGAGGACAACCCGCTGCGCCTGCCGCGCCGGGTGGACGGCAAGTACCAGCTGGCATGACCGCCGATTTAGGGGCGTCCGCGGGGCCGGTCAAGTCGGCCCTGCGGACCGTCCAGCTGCTGGAGTACTTCGCCGGCCACCGCGGCCCGCACAGCCTGGCCGGGCTGCAGGCCAGCCTCGGGTACCCGAAGAGCAGCCTGTACATGCTGCTGCGCACGCTGACCGAGTGCGGCTGGGTGGAGACCGACAGCACCGGCACGCTGTACCGGCTCGGCCTGCGCGCCCTGCTCGCCGGCACCTCGTACATCGACGGGGACCACACCGTGACGGCGGCCCGCGAGACGCTGGACTGGCTGGCCGAGCAGACCACCGAGACCGTACACCTGGCCCGGCTGGACGGCACCGACGTGGTGTACCTGGCCACCCGCGAGTCCCAGCACTACCTGCGCCCCATCTCCCGGGTGGGCCGCCGGCTCCCCGCGCACACCACGTCGCTGGGCAAGGCGCTGCTCGCCGAGCGTACCCCGGACGAGGTGCGGGCCATGCTCCCGGCAGAGCTGGCCGCGCTCACCCCGCACACCATCGTCACGCACCCGGCCCTGGCCAGCGACCTGGCCGCCACCCGGCGGCGCGGGTACGCGGTGGACCGCGAGGAGAACACGCTGGGGCTGCGCTGCTTCGGGGCCGCGCTGCGGTACCGGCGACCGGCCCGGGACGCGATCAGCTGCTCGGCGCCGGTGGCGCGGCTGTCGGGAGGTGGAGCCGACCGGATCGTGGCCGCCCTGCTGGCCGCCCGCGACCGGCTGGACCACCTGCTGCACTGAGTCCACAGTGGACTCAGCCGGCGGTCACCGCCGTGATGCCGGCGAGCGTACCGACGTAGCCGCGCCCCCCGGCCAGGGTGGGCGAGGCGAAGTGCGGCGCCTTGCCGATGCTGACCCGGGCCGCCACGTTGCCGGTCGCCTGGTCCAGCACGAACAGCACGCCGCCGTCGTAGTCCACGGTCCACACGCCGCCGCCGACCACCGGCGCGCCGGGCGCCGCCGTGGCCGCGTGCCACAGCACCTGCTGGCTGCCGTCCGCGCCCACCTTCACCGCCCGCGGACCGTCCGTGCACGGCACGTACACCGTGTCGCCGTCCACCGACGCGCCGCCGAAGCCGCGGCACACGTTGGCCTGGCTCAGCTGCCCGCCGATGTTGCCCAGCTTGTCCGCGTCCAGCACGTACCCGACGCCGCGCTTGCCGGCGATGTACACGTGGTTGCCGACCAGTGCCGGGGACATCGAGCCCAGGTCCAGGTCCGCGGCGTTGTCCTCGGCCCAGGTGGTCGGGCTGTACCGGTCGACCAGCTTCAGGTCCGGGTCCAGCGCGATGACCGAGTCGCTGCCGTCGTACGTGCCGCCCGCGGACTCGCCGTTGCCCACCGAGTACAGCAGCTTCCCCTGGTACAGGGTGGCGCCGCCGGGCGTCCAGAGGCCCGCCTCCCGGGTGGTCGGCACGGCGTAGCTCGCGATCGGGCCGGTACCGGTGGTCGGCACGCTCACCACCGAGCCGATGTACTGCGCGCAGTCGCCGGCCAGCCCGCCGTACGAGATGTAGACCTTCCCGTTGAGCAGGTTCAGCGCGCTGCGCTGCTGGTGCGCCAGCCGGTCACCCTTGGGCGGCTCGGCCACCCGGCGCAGCTTCACCGCGCCGGTGCTGATGTCCAGCCCGTACAGCGTGTGCTGCCCGCCGGTCGTCTCCGCCAGCGCGAACACGAGGTGCGTGGCCGGGTCGTACACCATGGTGCTGGTGATGCCGAGGGGGTCGATGTTGCCGCAGGGCAGCTTGGACCGGCGCACCGGCGTACCCACGTGGGTCGACCAGCGCACCTTGCCGGTGGCGGCGTCCAGGCCGTACACCGTGTCGTGCTCGGTCGCGGCGAGCAGCAGGTCGCCGATGACCAGCGGCTGCCCGTACACCGCGCCGTCCAGCGGCGCCTTCCAGGCCAGGCTCAGCTTGGTCACCTTGGCGAACCCCGGCGCCACCCCGGTACGCGCGTTGTCGTGGTGGTACGTGGGCCAGTCGGTGGACGGGGAGCTGGGTGCCGGGCTGGCGGTCGGTGCCGGCGCGGGCGCGGTCTCGGTCACCGTCGGGCTGCCGGCCTTGCCGGAGTCGGAGGAGCTGCCGCACGCGGACACGATCAGTAACAGTGTCAGTACGGCATACCCAGCGTGCCACCTGCGCATGGCGGCGAGAGTACCTGGCGGGTGCACACCCTCCACAACGGAGTGCGATCGTTAAGACTCCCGTTAGCCGGGTTTGACCGCCATCCCGACCAGGATCCCGCCCGCGCCCGGGTCGGTACCGACCTCCTCGGCCGAGTCCGGATGCCACTCCGGTGCCCAGACCAGACCGGGCTCGACCAGGGGCAGCCCACCGAAGAGAGCGGTCACCTGCGCCTGGTCGCGCAGGGTCAGCGGGGTGGCGGTGTTGCGGTACACGTCCTCGCCGACCTTGGCCTTGCTCGGCCGCACCGTGGAGCTGCCGTGCGAGATGGTCAGGTAGCTGCCCGGCGGCAGCGACGCCATGACCCGCGCCACCAGCCCGGCCGGGTCCTCCGCGTCGCCCACGAAGTGCAGGATGGCCACCAGCATCACGCCCACCGGCTGCCCCAGGTCGAGCACCCGGCGCACGTCCGGATGGTCCAGCATGCGCTCCGGCGCCCGCAGGTCCTCGCGCACCACGACGGTACCCGGGTCGCCGGCCAGGATCTCCTCGGCGTGCGCCACCGCCACCGGGTCAATGTCCACATAGGCCACTCGCGCGCCGGGTACCGCCGCCCGCGCCACCTCGTGCACGTTGCCGACCGACGGGATGCCCGACCCGATGTCGAGGAACTGGGTGATGCCGCGGCCGGTGAGGAACCGGACCGCCCGGCGCAGGAACGCCCGGTTGGCCTTCACCCCCGGGATCACGTCCGGTATCGCCCGGATGAGTACCTCCGCCGCGGCCCGGTCGGCGGCGAAGTTGTGCGAGCCGCCCAGGTAGTAGTCGTACATGCGGGCGGCGCTGGGCTGTTCGATGTCGATGTCCGGCGGCATCCGTTCCGGCCTGTCCACGGCCACCCCTCCCGCATTCAGTTAAGCTCGCACACGCATTGTCCCCGGACGGCGCGGACTGGTGGTACGGGAGGCGGTCATGGCGCTGCGGTTCGGCGTACTGGGCACCGGGTACTGGGCGGCGGAGATCCACGCGGCCGGGCTGGCGGGGCATCCGGGCGCGGCGTTGGCCGGCGTGTGGGGGCGCGACGCGGGGAAGGCGGAGGTGCTCGCGCGGCGGTTCGGGGTGCCGGCGTACACCGACGTGGACGCGCTGATCGCGGACGTGGACGCGGTGGCCGTAGCGCTGCCGCCGGACGTGCAGGCGCCGCTGGCCGCGAGGGCCGCCCGCGCCGGCCGGCACCTGCTGCTGGACAAACCGCTCGCGCTCACCGTCGCCGCCGCCGACGAGGTGGTACGGGCCGTGGCCGGGCGGGACGTCGCCTCGGTGATCTTCTTCACCCGCCGGTTCTCGCCCGCGATCGACACATTCCTGCGCGAGGCGTCGGGTACACCCGGCTGGTCCGGTGCCCGGGTCACCCTGTTCGCGTCCATCTTCCAGCCGGGCAACCCGTTCGGCGCCTCACCCTGGCGGCGGGAGCGGGGCGGGCTGTGGGACGTGGGTCCGCATGCGCTGTCCCTGCTGCTGCCGGTGCTCGGGCCGGTGGCGGGGGCGTACGGCACCGAGGGTCCACACCAGACCGCCTATGCCACGCTCCGGCACACCGGTGGCGCGGTGAGCACCCTCGAACTCACCCTCGACGCGCCGGCCGCCGCGGTGACCCACGGGACCCTGCTGTACGGCGAGCCCGGGCTGCGCCGGGTACCCGACGAGGACCTGGACGCGCCGGGCGCCTTCGGCAGGGCCGTCGACCAGTTGCTCGCGGCGGCCGCGGCCGGACCCGGCGAGCGCGGGCACCCGTGCGACGTGCGCTTCGGGCGGGAGGTAGTGGCCATTCTCACGGCCATCGAGGCGTCAATCACGTCGGGTGCGACGGAGCCGGTGTAGCCCGGCGTCGTACAGTGCAGCCACCGGAGGTTACCGGCCGGTTTACCCGGGGACCCTAGGGGGCGCGATGCTGAGCACGGTGCGTGACGCCGTCGCCGTGGTGACCGGTGGCGGCAGCGGCATCGGCCGCGCGCTGGCCGAGCGCTTCGCCGCTGAGGGCGCCCGCGCGGTGGTGGTACTCGACCGGGACGGTACCGCCGCCGGGCAGGTCGCCGGCGCGCTGCCGGGCGGTGCCGGGTACCCCCTGGATGTGACCGACGCGGATGCGGTGGCCGCGGTCGCCGCGATGATCGAGGAGCGGCACGGCCCGATCGACCTGTGGTGCTCCAACGCCGGCATCATCACCTCGGCCGGCCTGGGCAGCGACGCCGAGTGGGACGCCTCCTGGGCGGTGCACGTGCTCGCCCACGTGTACGCCGCGCGGCACGTGCTGCCCCGGATGCTCGCCCGCGACCACGGCCACCTGCTGATCACCGCCTCCGCGGCCGGCCTGCTCACCGAGGCCGACGTCGCGCCGTACGCGGTGAGCAAGCACGGCTCGGTGGCGCTCGCCGAGTGGCTGGCCATCCAGCACGGCGGCGGCGGGGTCGGCTTCTCCTGCCTGTGCCCGCAGGCGGTACGCACGCCCATGGTGGCCGGCGCGCCCGCCGAGTCCACCACCCTGGCCGCGGGTGCCGTGCTGGAGCCGGCGCAGGTCGCGGACGCGGTGGTGGCCGCGCTCGCCGCCGGCGACTTCCTGATCCTGCCGCACCCCGAGGTGGCCGGTTACGAGCAGCGCCGCGCCACCGACCGGGCACGCTGGCTGGCCGGCATGCGCCGGCTGCGGGCCGCCGCACACGCGACGCAGGCGTGACAGACCCACCAAGGAAACGGAGAGATCAGATGACCGACACAGCACCACGGGTCGCCGTGGTCACCGGCGCCGCCCGCGGCATCGGCGCGGCCACCGCGGTCCGGCTCGCCGCGGACGGCTTCGCCGTGGCCGTGCTCGACCTCGAGGAGTCGATGACCGAGGAGACCGTGAAGGCCATCACCGGCGCGGGCGGCCGGGCGCTCGGCGTCGGCGCCAACGTCGCGGACAGCGACCAGGTGACCGCGGCCGTGTCGCGCGTCGCCGCGGAGCTGGGGGAGCCGGCGGTGCTGGTCAACAACGCCGGCGTGATCCGGGACAACCTGCTGTTCAAGATGGCCGACGAGGACTGGGACACGGTCATCGCGGTACACCTGCGCGGCGCCTTCCTCATGAGCCGGGCGGCGCAGGCGTACATGACGAAGGCGAAGTGGGGTCGCATCATCAACCTGTCCAGCACCTCGGCGCTGGGCAACCGCGGTCAGGTCAACTACTCCGCGGCCAAGGCCGGGCTGCAGGGCTTCACCAAGACGCTCGCCATCGAGCTGGGCCCGTTCGGGGTGACCGCGAACGCGATCGCGCCGGGGTTCATCGTCACCGACATGACCGCGGCCACGGCGGCGCGCATGGGCATACCGTTCGACACGTTCCAGAACGCCGCCGCCGACCAGATCCCGGTACGCCGCGTCGGCCGCCCCGAGGACATCGCGCACACCGTCTCGTTCCTGGCCAGCGAGGGCGCCGGCTTCATCTCCGGCCAGGTGCTCTACGTGGCCGGCGGCCCCACGAACTAGCGACCCGAGATCTTGTAGGCGTTGGTGTCGCCCCCGATGTCAACGCCTACAAGAATGCGTCGTCCAGGTCTTGGATCTTGTCGACGGTCACGGCGCGGCGGATCCAGATTTCGAGCTGGCGGAGATCGGTGCAGTCGCGGATCCGGTCGCGGATCTGTTCGGGGACCTGGATGCCGCGCGTGTCGAGAATCGTGATGAGCGCCGTGCGTTCGCCGTCGACTCTCCCGCGAGCCTCGCCCTGGGTGATGCCCGCAGCTTCGCCCTGGCTGTAATAGCGCCGGGCGAAGTCGCTCTGGTAGCGGTCGGCCGTGGCGGTCATGAATTCCTCCAGGCGTTGGCGGGCCGCCGCGGGCAGCACCGCGAGAACAAGGTCAGTGTACAGGGCGGCCTGGTCGTGATCGATTTCGTCGAGGGCGGTCAGCATGGCCCCGAAGATCGGTGTCGGGTCGGGTTCGGTGCCGTGTGCGAGGGCGGACAGGACAGCCAGTTCCGGGCTGCGCCGCGCGGTGGTCACGTCAGTGACCATCGGGATCTGGTCGGGGCCGAGCGCGACCGGTGTCAGCACCGAGGACGGGGGACCGATGGAGATGGTGGCGGCGCACCAGTCGGCCACCTTCTGGTTGGGGCATACGGCCAGCAGCACGACGGGGCAGTCCAGGCGTGCGCGCAGGGTGGTGGCGTACGCGGGCCAGACGAGCCGTTTCCGGGGGTCGACCCGGAGCTGGACCTCGATGACGATCGCCAGCGCTGGGCTGTCGGGGTTGTCCAGAGTGACCACCGCGTCAGCCCGGTACTCGGTGGGGGCGACGTCGGTGAGGTCGGTGGTGGAGAGCCGTGCCCGTTGGAAGTGGGGTACCTGGATGCCGAGTGGGCGCAGGATGTGGGCGGCGAGTTCTGGTTGGTGCCGGAATAGTTCGACATAGCCTTCGTGGAGGTGTGAGGGCATGGCGGGACCGTAGCGGCAACGGCGGCGCGACACGCGGGTAGGCGCATCGGTTGGCGTTGGCTGACCAAATCGTTAGTCGGCGTGTGGCTGACGGTGCCGACCGCAACCGGGTTGCCGCGATCACGGTGGCCCGGACGCCACACTCGCAACGAGACGGTCGCACCCGGGCCACCGGGTCGGGCCGGGTCAGGAAACGGCCGGGATGACGTCGCGGCCGATGATTTCCAGGGGCGTGACGGAGAAGACGTCGACGACCTGTCCCAGCGCGAGGTCGAAGCCCAGGCCGGCGAGGCGCTGGAGGTCCTCGATGGTCTGGCCGACCCGCTCACCGTCCGGGCCCACGTCGAACCGGTAGTACGCCGTCTTGCGGATGCTGTCGTAGTCGCGGCCCTCCCGCGCGCAGTGCTCGCGCAGCACGTCCAGCTTGTGTGCCACGTCCGGCGCGGGGAACAGGTTGCAGGCGTCCGCGTACCTGGCGACGAGGCGCAGCGTCTTCCGCTCGCCGCTGCCCCCGATCATGATCGGCGGGTGCGGCCGGGTCAGCGACTGCGGCGAGTTCAGCGGCCGCTCCAACTGGTAGTGCCGGCCGTGGTACGGCTTGTCGTCGCCGCTCCACATCTGCAGGCAGACCTGCAGCGTCTCCTCCAGCCGTTCGAAGCGCTCCGCCACCGGCGGGAACGGGATGCCCAGGCCGACCGACTCCTCCTCATTCCAGGCGGCGCCGATGCCGAGCCAGGCCCGCCCGCCGGAGAGCACGTCCAGCGTGGTGACGATCTTCGCGAGGATGCCGGGGTGCCGGTACACCGTGCCGGTCACCAGCGTGACCAGTTGGGCGCGGGTGGTGTGTGCGGCCAGGAAGCCCAGGGTCGTGTACGCCTCCAGCATCTCCTGCTCGGGCGGTCCGACGGCGCCGATCTGGAAGAAGTGGTCCATCACGCTGACCACCTCGAAGCCCTGCTCGTCGGCGGTACGCGCGACGGTGGCAAGTTCGGCGCCGAGCGCGGCGGGGCCACCGGGCGAGGTGAACGACGGGATCTGCAGTCCGATGCGCATACCCCCGATTCTTCCAGGGAGGTCCCGCCGCGGGCGCGGTTGCGGTTTGGTGTTGTACCCGGATGGGAAGATCTCGGCATGCTCCCGCTCCCCCTCTCGCTGCGGCTGCGCCGCGCCGCCCGCCGGAACTTCGGCTGGAAGTCCCTGCGCGCCGGCCAGTTGACCGCGATGCGGACCGTCCTGCGTGGACACGACGCGCTGGTGATCATGCCGACCGGCGGCGGGAAGTCCGCCATCTACCAGCTACCCGGCACCCTGCTGCCCGGCCCGACCGTGGTGGTCTCGCCGCTGCTCGCGCTCCAGCAGGACCAGCTCGCCGGCCTGGCCGGGCGGGGGCTGGGTGCGGTACGCATCTCCTCCGTCGAGACGCCGGCCCAGCGCCGCGCCGCGCTCGACGCGCTCGCGCGGGGCAGCGCCCGGTTCCTGTTCACCACGCCCGAACAGCTGGCCGAGCCCGAACTGCTGGCCGAGGTACGTGCCCTGCGCCCGGCCCTGGTCGCGATCGACGAGGCGCACTGCGTCTCCTCCTGGGGCCACGACTTCCGCCCCGACTACCTGCAGCTCGGCCACGTCATCCGGACGCTGGACCCGGCCGGCCCGCGACGCCGCTGGCTCCGCCCGACCGCTCCGGCACGCCCGCCGGTCGTTGCGCTCACCGCGACCGCGTCGCCGCCGGTACGCGAAGACATCGCCCGCTGGCTCGGCCTGCGCAAGCCCAAGCTGGTCATGTCCGGACTCGACCGGCCCAACCTGCACCTGCGCGCCGTGCACTGCACCAGCGAGGAGCAGCGCTGGCAGCGGCTGCGCGAGGCGCTCGCCGAACTGCCCACCCCCGGCATCATCTACACCCCCACCCGGCGCGGCGCCGAGGAACTGGCCGAGCGGCTGACCGCCGCCGGCTGCCCCGCGCAGGCGTACCACGGCGGCATGGCTGCGGGGGTACGCAGCCGGCGGCACGAGGACTTCCTCGCCGGCCGGGTACCGGTCATGGTGGCCACCTCCGCGTTCGGCATGGGCATCGACAAGCCCGACATCCGCTGGGTGATCCACGTGGCCATGCCCGACTCGCCGGACAGCTACCTGCAGGAGATCGGGCGGGCCGGGCGGGACGGCGCCCCCGCGCAGGTGCTGCTCCTGTACCGCCCCGAGGACATGGCGCTGCAGCGGTACTTCACCGGCGGCGCGCCCGACGAGCGGGAGCTGACCGGCCTCGCGGCCGCCCTGCGGGACAGCACGCCGGCCAGCCGCACCGCCCTGGCCACCAGCACCGGGCTCGGCCCGCGCAAGCTGCCCCAGCTGCTCGCCCTGCTGGAGCACGTGGGCGCGGCGCACACCGTACACAATGGACGGTGGACCGCGCCGAGGTACGCGCCGGAGCCGGCGGAGGCGGCCCGGCTGGCCCTGGCCGAGGCGCAGCGGCACCAGCGGCTGCAGCGCTCCCGGATCGACATGATGCGCGGGCTGGCGGAGACGACGGGCTGCCGGAGCCAGGCACTGCTCGGCTACTTCGGCGAGCACCTGCGCCGCCCCTGTGGCCACTGCGACAACTGCGGCGACGGCCGGGTCACCGCCATGGCCGCATCGGGGCCGTATCCGTTGCATAGCCTGGTACGGCATGCGAACTGGGGACGGGGCACGGTGATGCGGTACGAGCACGACCGGATGGTGGTGCTCTTCGACGAGGTCGGCTACAAGACGCTCTCGGTCGCCGTGGTCCAGTCCCAGGGCCTGCTCGCCCCGGCCTAACTGGTTCGGCCGGCGAGCCAGGTGGCCGGGTCTTCGCGGAGTGCGCGTACCACCGACCCGGCCGCCCCCACCACCGTCGCCTCCGTACCCAGCCGGGAGGCGCGTACCGTCACCGGCGACCAGCCCGCCGTCAGTACCCGAGCCGTCAGCTCCCGCTCCACCGGCCCGGCGAGCCACGGCGCCAGCAGCGCATAACTGCCGCCCAGTACCACCGTCCCCACGTCCAACAGGTTCACCACCCCCGCGACCGCGACTCCCAGCGCCGTACCCGCGGCATCCAGCGCCGCCAGCATCCCAGGCTCGCCGGCACTGGCCCGCGCGACCGCGTCCGTCACCGTGCCCTGCACCCCCCGGGGCAGTGACGCGCCTGCTGTGGCAAGGATCGCTTCCTGGCCCGCGTACTGCTCCAGGCAGCCGCGGGAGCCGCAGTGGCAGAGCGGCCCGTCCGGGTGGATCGCCACGTGACCCAGCTCGCCGGCCCAGCCGTGGGTACCGCGGAACAGTTCGCCACCGAGCACGATCCCGGCGCCGATGCCCACCTCGCCGGAGACGTACACGAAGCTCTCGCCGGGTGCCGCCTCGCCCAGCGCGGCCAGGTTCGCCTCGTTGTCGACCGTCGGGCGCGGGCCGCCCAGCGCCGGGGCGAGCAGCGCGGCCAGCGGTACCCCGCGCCACCCCAGGTTCGGCGCCAGCCGTACCACACCGTCCTGAACCAGGCCCGGGACGGCGACCGCGACGCCCACGGCCTCCAGCCCCTGGTCGGCGGCGGCGCCGGTGGCCGACCGGGCGAGTTGGGCGAGTGAGGCGACCACCTCGGCCGGCTCGCGGTTGCGCTGGTCGGTCCACTCGGTGGCGCGGTGGCGGACGGTCCCGGCCAGGTCGAGCACGCAGGCGGCCAGGTAGTCCACGTTGATCTCGAGGCCGAGCCCGGCCGGGCCGGTGCCGGCGAGCACCAGGCCGGTCGCGGGGCGCCCGGCCCCGGTGCGCGGCGCCGGACCGATCTCGGCAACGAGCTGACCGCGTACCAGTTCGTCGACCAGAGTGGAGACGGTGGCCCGGGTCAGCCCGGTGGCCGCGGCCACGTCGGCCCGGGAGACCGGCCGACCGGTCGCCGCGATCGCGCTGACCTGGCGCAACACCAGCGCCAGGTTGTGCGCGCGCAGGCTCGACTGGCGCACGGGGGCGTCCCGGTTGGTGCCGGCCGGTGTCCGCGGTGACATGGCCTTGACAGTGCCACAGCGGGCCAATAAGTTCAATGGCAAAACAAATCTGAGGGTACCGGGAGGCGCGGCATGTCCATCGAGCCGACCAAGGATGACCACTTCACATTCGGGCTGTGGACGGTGGGCTGGCCGGCCCGCGACCCGTTCGGCGACCCGACCCGCGCGCCGCTGGACCCCGTCGACAGCGTGCACAAGCTGGCCGGCCTGGGCGCGTACGGGGTCACCTTCCACGATGACGACCTGGTGCCGTTCGGCGCCGACGAGGCGACCCGGGACAAGCACGTCGAGCGGTTCCGCGCGGCGCTGGACGAGACCGGCCTGGTGGTGCCGATGATGACCACCAACCTGTTCACCCATCCGGTGTTCAAGGACGGCGCGTTCACCAGCAACAGCCGGGACATCCGCCGGTACGCGCTGCGCAAGGTGATCCGCAACCTGGACCTGGCCGCCCAGTTGGGCGCGAAGACCTACGTGTTCTGGGGTGGCCGGGAGGGTGCCGAGTCGGACGCGGCGAAGGACGTGCGCGCCGCGCTGGAGCGGTACCGCGAGGGCGTCGACACGCTCGCGCAGTACGTGACCGACAAGGGCTACGGCATCCGGTTCGCCATCGAGCCCAAGCCCAACGAGCCGCGCGGCGACATCCTGCTGCCCACGGTCGGGCACGCGCTGGCCTTCATCAACAGCCTGGAGCACCGCGAGATGGTCGGGCTGAACCCCGAGGTGGGCCACGAGCAGATGGCCGGGCTCAACTTCGTGCACGGCATCGCCCAGGCGCTGTGGCACGGCAAGCTGTTCCACATCGACCTGAACGGGCAGCGCGGCCCCAAGTTCGACCAGGACCTGGTGTTCGGCCACGGCGACCTGCTCAACGCGTTCTTCCTCGTGGACCTGCTGGAGAACGGCGGGCCCAACGGCGGATCCGGCTACGACGGCCCCCGCCACTTCGACTACAAGCCCTCGCGCACCGAGGACTACGACGGCGTGTGGGTCTCGGCAGCCGCGAACATGCGCACGTACCTGCTGCTCAAGCAGCGCGCGGCGGCGTACCGGGCGGATCCGGAGGTGCGCGGGGCGCTGGCCGCGGCGCGGATTCCGGAACTGCTCACGCCCACCCTGGCGCCGGGGGAGAGCTACCGCGAGCTGATCGCGGACCGCTCGGCCTACGAGGACTTCAACCCGGACGCCGCCGGCGCACCGGGCCTCGGCGCCGTGCGCCTCAACCAACTGGCCGTCGAGCATCTCCTCGGCGCGCGATGACCCTCGTCGCGGGGATCGACTCCTCGACCCAGTCGTGCAAGGTCGTGGTCCGCGACGCGGAGACCGGTGCGCTGGTACGGGAGGGGCGCGCCGCGCACCCGGACGGCACCGAGGTGCACCCCGACGCGTGGTGGCAGGCGCTGACCGAGGCGTCGGAGGCGGCCGGCGGCCTGGCCGACGTGGCCGCGGTGGCGGTCGGCGCGCAGCAGCACGGCATGGTCTGCCTGGACGAGCACGGTCAGGTGGTACGCCCGGCGCTGCTGTGGAACGACACCCGCTCCGCCGACGCGGCCCGCGAACTGATCGAGGAGTTCGGCGGTCCGGACTTCTGGGCGCGGGCGGTCGGGCTGGTACCGGTCGCCTCGTTCACCATCACCAAGCTGCGCTGGCTGGCCACCCACGAGCCGGACGCCGCCGACCGTACCCGGATGGTGTGCCTGCCGCACGACTGGCTCACCTGGCGGCTGGCCGGCGGTACCGACCCGGCCACGGTCACCACCGACCGGGGCGACGCCAGCGGCACCGGGTACTGGTCGGCCGCGACCGGCGCGTACCGGCCCGACCTGCTGCGCGCCGCGCTGGGCCGGGACACCGGGGTACCCCGGGTGCTCGGCCCGTCCCAGCCGGCCGGGCGTACCACCGGCGGAGCCGTGCTCGGCCCCGGTACCGGCGACAACGCCGCGTCCGCACTCGGCCTGGGCGCGTACGAGGGCGACGTGGTCATCTCCATCGGTACCTCGGGCGTGGTGTTCACCCCGACCGGCAAGCCGATCGCCGACGCCTCCGGTACCGTGGCCGGCTTCGCCGACGCGACCGGCGGGTACCTCCCGCTGATCGCCACGTTGAACGCGGCCCGGGTGCTGGACGCCACGGCCCGGGTACTCGGCGTCTCGCTGGACGAGCTGTCCACGCTCGCGCTGACCGCCCCGCCCGGTGCCGGCGGTGCCACCCTGGTGCCCTACCTGGAGGGCGAACGCACCCCCAACCGGCCGGAGGCGACCGGCTCGCTGCACGGGTTGACGCTGACCTCGCTGAGCCGGGCGCACCTGGCCCGCGCGGCGGTGGAGGGGCTGCTGTGCGCGCTCGCGGACGGGCTGGACGCGGTGCTCGCGCAGGCACCCGGGGTACGGCTGAACAGGGTCACGCTGGTCGGTGGGGGAGCCCGCTCGGCGGCGGTACGCGCGATCGCGCCGACCATCTTCGGCGTACCCGTCGTCGTACCGCCGCCGAGCGAGTACGTGGCCGACGGCGCGGCGCGGCAAGCCGCCTGGGTCGCCGCCGGTACCCGGGAACCTCCACAGTGGACTCTGGCGGGACAGCAGGTGTACGAGGCGGACCCGGTACCCGCCGTCCGGGACCGTTACGCGACCGCGCGAGACATGGTCCTGGACCGCCTCACCTAGGACTCGGTCAGCCCGTCGCCCAGATCCTCGATCTTGTCAGCGGTCACCGCCCGGCCGATCCAGGTCTCAAGCTGCTTGAGATCGGTGCAGCCGACGATGCGATCACGGATCTGCTCCGACACCTCGATGCCGCGTGTTTCGAGGACTCTGAAGAGTGCCATGAGTTCGCCGTCGACCCTGCCGCGAGCCTCGCCCGCGGCTTCGCCCTGGTCGTAGTAGCGACGGGCGAATTCACTCTGGTAACGGTGGCCCGTGGCGGTCATGAATTCCTCCAGGTTTCTACGGGCGGCCGCAGGCAGCTCCGTGAGGACAAGGTCAGTGTACAAGGTGGCGTGGTCATGATCGATTTCGTCGAGGGCGGCGAGCATGGCCTCGAAGAGCGGTGCCGGGTCGGGTTCTGCGCCGTGCGCGAGCACCGACAGCACGGCCAGTTCCGGTTTGCGGCGGGCGGCGTCGACGTCGGTGACCACCGGGATCTGTTTCGGCCCGAGCGCGACCGGAGTCAACACCGAAGCCGGCGGGCCGATCGTAATGGTCTGTCCGCACCAGTCGGCCACCTTCTGGTCCGGGCACACGGCCATCAGCACGACCGGGCAGGCCAGCCGCGCGCGCAGGGTGGTGGCGTATGCGGGCCAGACGAGCCGCTTGCGCTTGTCGGCGCGGAGTTGAATCTCGATGACGATGGCCATCGCCGGGCTGCCGCGTTTCTCCAGAGCGACCACCGCGTCGGCCCGGTATTCGGTGGGAGCGATGTCGGTCAGCTCACTGGCCGACACGCGCGCCCGGTCGAACGCGGGTATCTCGACGCCGAGCGGGCCGAGCACCTCGGCGGTGAGTTCGGGTTGGCCGCGGAACAGCTCGATGTAGCCTTCGTGCAGGTGTGAGGGCATGGCGGAAACGCTAGCCATGTTCCTTATTCGCGAGAAGAAGGCGCGTGTCGGCTGACGTCGGCTGAGGGATCGTTCAGTCGCCAGGGAGGCGTACCGGCATCAGGAGGTACCGGTACTCCGTCGACTTGCCGGACAGCAGCACCGGTCCCGCCTTCGTGAACCGCAGCCAGACCTGGTCACTGTCCACACCGGACACACCGTCCAGCAGGAACTGCGGGTTGAACCGTACCGTCACGTCCGGGCCGGCCACGAGCGCCGGCAACTCCTCCACCGCGTGCGCCTCCTCGCCCGTCGCCGCCTCCAGCACCACCCGGTCCCGGTGGAAGGCCAGCGTCACCGGCGTGTGCTTGGCCGCCACCAGAGACATCCGGCGCAGCGCGGCGAGCAGCGGGGCGGTACCGATCTCCGCCGAGCCGGTGAAGTCGCGGGGGAAGCGGGCGACGTAGTCCACCGGACGCTGGTCGAGCAGGCGGCTGACGGTCTGCCGGCCGGCGCACTCGAAGCCGATCAGCCCGCCACCCGTGTCGCTGAGCGTGATGGTCACCTCGGCGGCGCCGGCGAGCCAGCGGGCGGTGCTGGCGAGCGTGCGCACCGGTACCAGCGCGACCGAGGACAGGTGTGCGCGTACCGGACGCCAGGGCAGTTCGCGTACCGCCACCCGGAACCGGTCCGAGCAGGACAGCGACAGCGTCTCGCCGCGCAGTTCCACCCGTACCGCCGTCAGCAGCGGCACCGCGTCGTCCCGGGCGGCGGCGCCGACGACCTGGCCGATCGCGGTGGCCAGCGAGTCACTGCCCACGGCGCCGGCCAGGGGTGGCGGGTCGGGCAGCCGCGGGTAGTCCTCGACCGGCAGGGTGGCCAGCGTGAACCGGGTACCGGCGCAGCGCAGCACCACGCGGCCAGGCTGGGCGCGGATGTCCACCGGCGCGGCCGGCAGGTTCCGGGTGATCTCGGCGAGCAACCGGCCGGAAACCAGCGCGCGCCCGGGCCCGTCGGCGCCGCCCAGCGCCTCGATCGGGACCTGGCCGTGTGCCGCGACCTGATAGTCGAAGCAGGCGAGGGTGAGTTGGTCGGCGGTGGTGGGCGCCACCTCCAGCAGCATCCCGGCGAGTACCGGCGCGGCGGGGCGGCCGGGCAGGCAGCGGGCGGCCCAGCCGACCGCGTCGGCCAGCGCGTCACGGTCTATCCGAAACCACATCAGGCCAGTCTGAATGCGGGCATACTGGCCAGGCCGGAGCCGGCGGCGTGTCGGGGCGCTATTTACGCCTTATGTCTGACAGGTACTCCCCGAACGCGGCATACGTTCGAAGGATCAGGCTGTCGTACTTTCGGTCAGGCCGGCATCCGGGGTAAGGTCTACCTCGACCGCACACGCCGGGCGTTGAGGGGTTCGACTCCTCCCTCCAGCGGTGCGGGTACCGACCCGGAAGGGTCGAGGCGGCGCTCAAGAAACGGGTGCCGGGACAGCGACACGAGTGTCGTTGCCGCCACGGGCGTGGCGGGTTTCGGCGCGGCTTGGTGCAGGAGGAACACCGTGACCGCGACAGCGAACAGCAAGGCGAAGCCGAAGGTATCGAGCCGGGGCGTCCCCAACCAGCGTCGCGGCGCCGCCGCGGCGCGTACCAAGGCGAAGTCCGGTGCCGCGTCGGGCGGCGCCATGCGCTCCACTGTGGACGAAACCGCGGTAGGACTGTTGAAGCGGTTGGCGTCGTTGCCGGTGTCGGATGCGTCCCGGGTGGGGGTGCGGGAGGCGGCGATCGAGGCGTGGTTGCCGTTGGCGCGGCATTTGGCGCAGCGGTTCCATGGTCGGGGTGAGCCGGTGGATGATCTGGTGCAGAT
>DATEJJ010000536.1:0-3825 GCA_035278125.1 Rugosimonospora sp. | reverse complement strand
CACCCGACCCGGGCGCCGGGTCGTACACCGTCACCGGGTACCCCCGCCCCGCCAGGCGCCACGCCACGGACAGCCCGATCACGCCGGCGCCCACCACCGCGACCCGGGTACTCACGGCAGCCTCGCCAGCAGCCCGAGGGCCGCCGCGCCCGGATCGGGAGCGGCGCACACGGCACCCACCACGGCGACCCCGTACGCGCCCGCCCGCACCAGCTCCGGTACCCGCTCCGCGGTCACCCCGCCGATCGCGATGACCGGTACCGGCACCGCCCTGGCCACCGCCGCGATGCCGGCCACCCCGATCGGCGCCGGCAGCCCCGCCTTGGTACCCGTCGGGTACGCCGGCCCCACGCCCAGGTAGTTCGCGCCCTGCTTGACCGCCCGCCGGGCGGTGACCGGGTCCCGCGCGGTGGCACCCAGCACCCGGTCCGGCCCGAGTACCCGCCGCGCCGCCGCCACTGGGAGATCCTCGGCGCCCACGTGCCCGCCGTCCGCGCCCACCGCGAGCGCGATGTCCAGCCGGTCGTTGACCAGGCAGGTGGCGCCGTACCCGCGGCACAGCTCGGCGATCTGGGCGGCCAGGTGGTACGCGTCCCGGTCGCAGACCGCGTCCTCGACCCGTACCTGCACGACCAGCGGGCCGGCGGCGTCGAGCGCGGCGCGCACCACCCGGACCGGGTCGCACCCGGGGCGCGCGTCGGTGATGAGGTGGAGTCGACCGATGAGAGGGGTCACGAATACTCCTCCCTGCGCCGGCATTACCCGGATCAGGTTCGTACGGTCGGGGGCGCGTAAGCCCCCCTCTCAGCCCGGTGCTCCGGACTCCCGTGGATGTACCCTTCCGACCGTAGGCAATCCATCGACAATGCGCAACGGCCCGGCGCGCCCCGCGAGAATTGTCATACGCCCCGCCTAGCCTCTCGCGGTATGACCGTCTCCACTACCCAGCCCGTGCGGCGGCACCTGCCGCGTGTCCGCCCCTCGCAGACCTTCTCGTTCCAGGTGGGTGGTGCGGAGGGCACCCTGACCGCCGGTGCCCACCCCGACGGCCAGCTCGGCGAGATCTTCCTGCGCTGGGGCAAGCAGGGCTCGGCCACGGCCGGGCTGACCGAGGCGTTCTCGATCGTCACGTCGCTCGCGCTGCAGCACGGCGTACCGGTGGAGACGATCGCGTCCCGGCTGCGCGGGCTGCGCTTCGAGCCGGCCGGTCCCACCGACGACCCGGAGATCCCGGAGGCGACCTCGGTGCTCGACTACATCGCCCGGCGGCTGCTCGCCGACTTCCCCCCGTCCGGGTGAGGGCGGGACGTCAGCCCTGCTCCCACACCGGCTCGGGAGTCTCGACCACGTCGCCGTCGCCGCGGAAGAGCACGAAGCGGTCGAAGGACCGGGTGAACCAGCGGTCGTGGGTGACGGCGACGACCGTACCCTCGAAGCCGCCCAGCCCCGACTCCAGCGCCTCGGCCGAGGCCAGGTCCAGGTTGTCGGTGGGCTCGTCGAGCAGCAGCAGGGTCGCCCCGCCCAGCTCCAGCAGCAGCACCAGGAACCGGGCCTGCTGGCCGCCGGAGAGGGTACCGAAGAGCTGGTCACCCTGCCCGGCCAGCTCGTACCGGTTGAGCACCTTCATCGCACCGTGCCGGTCCAGCCCGGCCCGGTGCTCGTCGCCCCGCCACAGGATGTCCACGAGGGAGCGCTCCACCAGGTCCGGCCGGTCGTGCGTCTGCGAGAAGTGGCCGGGCCGCACCCGGGCACCCAGCCGGGCCACCCCGGCGGCGGCCACCGGTTCCACAGTGGACAGTTCGGCCTGCCCCGGGTCCGGGTCGGTACCGCCCCGGGCCAGCAGGCGCAGGAAGTGCGACTTGCCGGTACCGTTGGCGCCCAGCACCGCCACCCGATCGCCGTACCAGATCTCCAGGTCGAACGGGTAGGTCAGCCCGTCCAGCTCCAGCTGCTCGCAGATCACCGCCCGCTTGCCGGTACGCCCGCCGGACAGGCGCATCCGGATGTCCTGGTCCTTCGGCGGCAGCGGCGGCGGGCCGGCCTCCTCGAACTTGCGCAGCCGGGTCACCGCCGCCTGGTACCGCGAGGCCATGTCCGCGTTGTACGCCGCCTTCTGCTTGTACATCAGCATCTGCGCGCGCAGCTTCTCGTGCTCCTCGTCCCAGCGCCGGCGGTTCTCCTCCAGCTTGTCGTGCCGGGCCACCCGCGCCTCGTGCCAGGAGGCGAAGCCGGCCGGGTGCACCCAGGCCGAACCGGCCTCCACCGCGACCACCCGGCCCGCGGTACGGGCCAGCAGCTCCCGGTCGTGCGACACGTACAGCACCGACTTGGTCGACTCGGCCAGCCGCCCCTCCAGCCACCGCTTGGCCGGTACGTCCAGGAAGTTGTCCGGCTCGTCCAGCAGCAGCACCTCGTCCGTACCACGCAGCAGCAGCTCCAGCGCGAAGCGCTTCTGCTGGCCGCCGGACAGCGTGCCCACCCGCCGGTCGCGCACCTTGTCCCAGGGCAGGTCCAGCGCGGCCACCGAGACCGTGTCGAACAGCACCTCCGCCTCGTACCCGCCGGCCTCGCCCCACGCGGTCAGCGCGTTGGCGTACCCGAGCTGCGCGGCCACCTCCTCCGGCGCGGCGTGCAGCCGGCGCTCGGCGGTGGCCAGCCGCTCCCCGGCGGCGCGTACCGGCGGAGCCGCCAGGCTCAGCGCCAGGTCGGTGAGGGTACGGCCGTCCGCGATCATCCCGATGAACTGGCGCATCACGCCCAGCCCTCCGGCCCGGGCGACCGTACCCTGGCGCACCACCAGGTCCCCGGCCACCATGCGCAGCAGCGTGGTCTTACCCGCGCCGTTCGGCCCGACCAGCGCGACCTTCGCGCCCTCACCGACCCGGAACGACACGTCGGCGAAGAGCACCCGCCCGTCCGGCAGCGTGTACCCGACGCCCGCCACGTCCACGTATCCCACGGCAGGAATTGTCGACCAGGACGGGCCGTGCGGTCACCCGATATCCGCGCTCACGTGCAGCACCCGGTACCCCTTCTGCGAGGCGTGCCGGTCCGCCCGCCAGCCCTCCCCGCGCAGCCAGTCCTGCAGCGAGTCGCCGCCCAGGTGCCGCCCCACCACCAGCCAGGCCGAGCCGCCCGGCGCCAAGCGGGGCAGCCAGTGTTGCAGCATCGCGTGCAGCTCCGCCTTGCCCACCCGGATCGGCGGGTTGCTCCAGATCTCGTCGAACACCACATCACCGGGTACCTCGTCCGGGGTGGCGGCGATCACCTGCCCGGCCACGCCCAGCGCCGCCGCGTTCTCCCGGACCAGCTCCAGCGCCCGCCGGTTCACGTCCACCGCGTACACCGTGACCTGCGGGGAACTGCTCGCCAGCACCGCCGTGATCGGCCCGTACCCGCACCCCAGGTCGAGGTACACGCCACCGCGCGGCCCCGGCAGCGGCGCCTTGCGCAGCAGCACCGCGGTACCCGGGTCCAGCCGGCCCGCGGAGAACACCCCGCCGGTCGCCACCAGCGCGTACCCGCGCCCCGCCACGGTGAACTCGACCGCGTGCCGGTCGGGCCGGGTCCCCGGCTCAGCGGTGAAGTAGTGCTCGGCGCTCACACTCTGGATTGTCCTCGATCGCCCTACTCGCTGTTCATGGCGCTCCCCGGCGGGGGCGGCCTTGGGTAACCTAGCGGGGATGACACACGGATCGGGTGAGTACGGGAACGGCTGGCAGCCGCCGGCCGAGCCGCCGCGCCCGTCCCGGGGCCGCGCGAGCGTACCCAGCCAGCCGGTACAGCCGCCCGAGCCGGGCGCCGTGGGCCGCTACCCCGGTCCTG
>DATEJJ010000535.1:0-14266 GCA_035278125.1 Rugosimonospora sp. | reverse complement strand
CGGCACGCAGCCACGGCACCAGGCGCGGCGGGAAGCCGGCGTAGTCGACCGCCGTATCGTTGAACTGCCGCCAGGCCGCCCGCTCCGCATCAGCCAGAAACTCGTCCGCCGCGTCACGACCGAAGCCAACGCCTACTGTCATCGCCCCTCCGCCACTCTCCGCAGGGCCCGGGTGACCTCGGTGGCCACGCTCCGGGCGAACTCGCCGTCCACCGCGTCGGTCCAGTACTCCAGCCGGCAGGCGGTGGCGCCGCCCGCCAGCCCGTACACCACCAGCGCGAGCGGTGTCGCACCCGTCTCGACCCAGTCCAGCTCCGCCGGGTCGGCCAGGCCCGCGTCGGGTGTCTCGGCCACGGGACGGTAGTTCTGGTAGGAGAAGACGACCTCGGGCGAGCGCACCAGCGGGTGCACGCGGGCCGCCGCCAGCGCCCGGTCGACATCCACGGCGTCCAGCGCCACCGCGCCCGCCAGGCCGCGCCCGACCGCGCGGACCGCCGCCGCGACCGGTTGCGCCGGGTCCACCTCGACGGGCACCGGAACCTGCCGGGCGAGACAGCCGACGACCTCCTCCACGCCCTCGACCGGTACGTCTCGGCCGGAGCTGACGACGCCCACGGCGAACGCCTCCACCCGGCACAGCCGGCCGAGCGCGCGAACGAGTGCGTACAGGTAGACCGCCCCGGTGGTCGCCCCCGCCGCAGCGGCTGCCCGGCGTACCGCTTCGTGCTCGCTCGTGGGCACCTCCCAGGCCAGGTAGGGCCGGCCCGCCCCGGCCCGGTCCGGCTGCGGTGGCCGGGGCAGCGACAGCGGTTCAAGCGCCGCCAGGCGCTCGCGCAGCGGCGCGGGTACACCCGGGTCCGGATGGGCGGCGAGCCTCGCCACCAGTTCCCCGAAGCTGAGCCGGGGCGGGCGCAGGGGCCGGAAGACCCGGTCCCGTGCAGACAGGTACAGCCGCTCGAACTCCCCGTGCGCGATCTCCCAGGACAGCCCGTCGGTGACGCAGTGGTGCGTCGTCCACAGCAGGTCGAACCGGTCCGCGCCCAGCCGCACCGCGTCCACCCGCAGCAGCGGCGCGGCGGTCAGGTCGAAGCGGGTACGCAGCCGCTCGTCGCGCAGCGTCCGAAGCAGCGGACCGGCGTCCTGTGGTGCCGTGCCGCGGGCGTCGTGCACGGCCACGGGAATGCTCGCCGTATCGGCGAACGTCTGCCGGGGTACCGGGCCGGTCGCGTCGATGGACACCCGCAACGCGTCGTGGCGTTGCGTGAGCGCGTCCAGCGCGGCGCGCAGCGCGCGCTCGTCGAGCGGTCCCACGTAGCGGCGCCGCTCCACGACCAGGCCGGGACGCTCGCCGCGCCGCTCGCCGTCCGCGGCGAGCAGGTCGGCGGAGAGAATGGCCCGCTGGGACGGCAGCAAGGGCGGGCGCGCCTGGACCACCGGTGCGGGGACCGGGGCGACCGGGGCGCCACCCGGCGCGCGGTCGATGCTCGCGGCCAGGCGCCGCGCGGTCGGGTGGACGAACACGTCCGAGGACGTGATGGTGATGCCCTCGTCGGCGCAGGCGTGGCGCAGCCGGATGGTGGCGATGGAGTCACCACCCGTGGCGAAGAAGTCGTCGTCCGGCCCGACCGCGTCGTTGTGCAGGACGGCGCGCCAGATGTGCAGCAGCCGGGCCTCCAGAGAGCTGACGGGCGCACCGGAGGTCGCGGACGGCACCGGCGCCCGTGCCACGAGTCCGGCGCACGCACGCCGGTCCACCTTGCCGTTGGCCGTGCGGGGCAACGCGTCGACGCGCAGCAGCCGGGCCGGCAGCAGCGCGGTGGGCAGCAGCCGCGCCAGGTGCGCCCGCAGCTGCTCGGGTGTGGTACCCGGTCCGGTCGCGACGACGGCGGCCAGGTCGTACCCGCTGCCGCTCGCGTGCGGCACTGCCACCGCCGCCGCGTCGCTCACCCCGGCCGCGCCGCGCAGCGCGTGCTCGACCTCGCCCGGATCGATCCGTACCCCGTTGACCTTGAGCTGGTCGTCCCGGCGCCCGACGTAGACCAGGTCGCCGTCGACCGCCTCGACGAGGTCACCCGTCCGGTACAGCCGCACCGGCCCGGTACCGGGGTCACGCACCGCGAAGGCGGCGCCGGAGCCGGTGCCCTCGAGGTAGCCACGGGCCAGCCCCAGCCCGCCGAGGTACAGTTCCCCGGCCACGCCGGGCGGGCAGAGCCGGCCGTGGCCGTCCAGCACGTAACAGTCGATGCCGGGCAGCGGCCGGCCGATCGGTACGGTGGCCGTGGGCACCGGGCCGCTCACCTCGTACCAGGTGGCATCGACGGTCGCCTCGGTCGGGCCGTAGATGTTGAACAGGCGGTGGCTGTGCCGCCATGGCTCCCACTGGTTGACGGCCGCCGCGGGTAGTTCCTCGCCGGCCAGCAGGATGGCACGCAGGTCCGGCAGCAGACGGTCGCGGGTACTCGCGTCGCGCATGGCCGCCGCGACGACCGGCAGCCACAAGCTGGGCACGCTGTCCCAGTGGGTGATACGGCTCGTGCGCAGCCAGTCCAGCATCGCGCCGCCGTCCAGCCGCACGCGCTGCGGTACCGGCAGCACCGCCGCGCCCGCGGACCAGGTCGCGAAGAGCTGCTGTACCGAGGCGTCGAAGAACAGCGAGGCGGTCTGCGTGGCGCGCGCCGCCGCATCCAACCCGGTCGTGTCGCGTACCCAGTTCGCGAGATTCACCACGCTGCGGTGCTCCACCACGACGCCCTTGGGCGTCCCGCTGGAGCCGGACGTGAAGATGACGTACGCGGCGTCGTCAGGCGCCCCGGCCGGCGCTACCGTGCCGGCACCGGGCAGGTCCGCGTACACGGACAGCCGGCCAGCGCGTACGGCGCCCAACTGGAACGGCAACGCCACGTCGACCAGCAGCCCGGCAAGGCCCGGCCGGCCGACGGCCGCCCAGATGTCCGCCGAGGTGACGACGTACCGCGCGCCGCCGCGGTCGAGGATCTGCCGGACGCGCGCGGGCGGCGCGGCGGGGTCCACCGGCAGGTAGGCGCAGCGCGCGAGCAGACTACCGAGTACGCAGGGATAGACCGCGGCAGTGCGGTCCGCCACGATGGCGACCCGCTCGCCGGGCCCGGCACCGCGGTCCAGAAGCCACGCGGCCACCGCGCCGGCGCGCTCGGCGAGTTGCCCGTAGGTCAGCCGCGCCGTGCCGTCGTCCACCGCGAGCCGGTCGGGGTGCGCACGGCACCGGTCGAGGACCACCTCGGTCAGCGTCGTGTCGCACCGCCATGCGGGCGTGGCGCCGCGCAGCGGACCGTCGACAGCGGCGTCCCCGGCCAGGTCCCAGGAGCGGAAGGCGGTACTCACATCTCCTCCTTGGCGCGGATGGCCCGGCTGGCGCTGCAGTAGAGGGCAATCAGCACCAGCACGGCCGACACGACAAGTACCGTGTCCGGCCCGCCCAGCGCGTCGAGGACGAACCCGGTGGCGGCCAGCCCGAGCGGCAGGCTCCCGAAGGACAGGAAGTTCGTCACGCCCTGCACCCTGCCCAGCGTCTCCGGGGGCACCACGGCGAGCAGGTACCGCATCTGCACGACGTTGAGCACCGATACCAGCAGATTGACGAACGCCCACACGGCGGCCACCGCGACGGCCGGCAGGCCGAGCGCGAGCAGCGGAAAGGCCAGCGCGGTGAGCCAGTGCTTCGCGACGACCAGGGTGACCAGGCCGAGCCGCCGCTCCAGCCGGTTGGCGACAGCCGAACCCACGATGCCGCCGACGGCAGCCCCGGAGAACACCAGACCCACCGTCGCGGCAGACCCGCCGCCGCGCTGCACGAGGACGATCATCAGCAGCGAGATGCCGGCGAAGAGGAGGTCGCCGAGCAGTGTCAGGCCGGTGATGCTGCGCAGCTTCGGCCGGGACAGCAGCTCCCGCACGCCGGCGGTGAGATCCTGCCGCCAGACCACCGGCGGCAGCGGCCGCCGCGGGCCCAACCGCGCCCGGATGGCCAGGATGACCACCGCGACCACAAGGAACGACGCGGCGTCGAGGATGAACGGCGCGGCGATCGAGACCTCCAGCAGCAGGCCGGCCAGTGGCGGGCCGAGCACGGCCGAGATGCCCCAGATCATCTCCGCCTGCCCGGACGCCGCGCCAAGCCGCTCGGCGTCGACCACCGCGGGGAGCGACGCGGCCTGAGCCGTCTCGAAGACCACAGCCGCCGTCCCGTTGACGGCGGCCGCGGCGTAGATCAGCCCGACGGTGAGGGCGTGCCCGGTGTACGCGGCCGGGATCGCCGCCACCGCGAGCATGCTCACCAGGCTGGCGCCCGTCATCAACGCCTTGCGCGAGAACCGGTCGACGAGGACACCGACCGGGAGGCTCAGCAGCAGGAAGGGCACCGCCTCCACCGCCGCCACCAGGCTGGCCTGCCGGGCCGAGCGGGTAAGTGCCAGGACCACGATGGGCACCGCGACCGCCGACGTGCGGCTGCCGACCGAGGACGCGACATTGCCCAGCCACCAGAGGCGGTAGTCGGGCGTGGTGTACAGACGCCGCGCGGTCAGGCGCTCCTCCGTCCCGGTCACCGGCTCGTCCGCCACTCGTGGCCGGCCTGCCGTAGCGCCGCCAACCCGGCGCGCAGCTCCCCCGGCGCGCCGCCAAAGCCGATCCGGACGCGGTCCGGGTGGCCGAAGCAGTCACCGGGCACCACCAGTACGCCGCACTCGGCAGCGAGGCGTGAGCACAACGGTCTGGTATCGGATACTCCCGCGATCCGCGGGAAGACCGTCACCCCGCCGTCGGGCAGGTACCCGTCGACGTCGTCGCCGGCAGCCGCCAGCCAGCTGTCGAGGATGCCGAGATTCTCCCGCGCCTGCCGCAACCGGGACGCCAGTACCCTGTCTCCCTGCTCCACGACGCGGGCCGCGATGGCCTCGACCAGCGGCGAACTGGCCAGCGTCACGTAGTCGCGCATCCGCACCATCCTCGGCAGCAGGTCCGCGGGCGCGAAACACCACCCCACGCGCAACCCGGGCAGGCCGTAAGCCTTGGACAGAGTCCCGAAGGAGACGCACCGTCTGACTACTGTGGACGGATCGGGCAGCGGCACGGACCGGTACACCAGTTCGGCGAAGCTCGCGTCCCACAGCAGGTAGGCGCCAGAGTCATCCACAATGGACAGAAGTTCCGCGTACTCGGCCGGTGCCAGCGTGACACCGGTAGGGTTGTGCGGGAGGTTCACGATGACGGCCCGGGTGCGCGGGCCCACCAGGGAACGCAGCGCGCGCAGGTCCGGGCGGAAGGACCGCTCCGGCGGCAGCCGCCACACCCGCAGGTGGGCACCCATCGTGTCGGCCACCGAGGTGAGCGCGTGGTACGCCGGCGCGGTGACCACCACCTCGTCGCCCGGGGACACCAGCGCCGAGACCGCGAGCAGGATCGCCTCGGTCGACCCGTGGGTCACCAGCGGCTCCTGTCCCCCGCCCGGCGCGAACCTCGCCGCAAGCGCCGCCCGCAGCCGCTCATGCCCCAGCGACGGGGAGTCGCGGAACTCGATGTCGAGAAGTTCGGCGGTGGGCATGGCGGTGAGGTCGAGGATTTCCCCCAACCGGTACGGCTGCACGCCGCTGCTGCTGATGTCGACCGTCGCCTGGAAGTACCGCGTCCGCAGCCAGTCCTCCAGCTCCGCCGGCCGGACGGTACCGAGGCTCATGGTGTGCTCCGTACGACCCGGCGCGCCGTCCCGACCCGGGCACCGCTCGACCTGCGCAGGTCCCGCGTCACGTTGACCCGCTTGAGCCAGCGGTCCTGCCCGTCGAAGCGGGCGTGGAACGGGCGCCGGCCGTGCACCACGTTGCGGTTGTCCAGGAAGCACACGTCGCCTGCGTGCAATACCAGCTCGTAGAGGCTGCTCGCGATGACCTCGTGTGCCACGGCCAGTGCCCGCGCGGCGAGCGCATCGCCCGGGGCGGGCAGCGTGTAGTCGCTGTCGATGCACAGGTCACGGCCGTCCGGCCCGCCACGCAGGATCGGCAGCAGCTGCACCGGACCAGCCGATAGGGTACCCGCCGCACCGGTACCCTCGCCAGGCCGGTGGGCGTCGTGCGATGGATCAGGCAGGAACTGGTACCGGGGCTCGCACAGCAGGTTTCGGGTCGTCTCGTCCAGTGCGTGCGGCGCGAGCATACCGACCGTGGTGGCCACCGCGTCCGGGTTGCGCAGGCAGAACAGGCCGACGTAGTCCGCGCGGAACGGCGAGAAGGCGTCCTCGGTGTGCCAGCCCAACTCGCGCGTGCTGCTGGAGCTGACCGTGGAGGACTCCTGCCCGGGTGTGGGCACCACGTCGCTGACCACCCGCGCGTCCTGCTGCGACTCCCAGCCGATGGCCTCGCCGAACAGAGACGCGTACAGCATGAGGGTAAATGAATGCACCATCGATGCCGCGTTGGCCGCCTCGCGCCAGTGCGAGGGCGTCGGCCCGATCTCGTCACCGACCGCGTGGTCCCGCACGACCAGGGCGTGCAGCGACTCGTCCAGCCGCGCCAAGTTCACCTCCCGACGGATCCGGCCGGGCAGGTCGTGCGCGATGACCGTCACCTCCCGCAGGAATGCGGCGGACTCGACGTCGTCGAACCGGCGGACACACTCATTCGACAGCTCGCATACCTGCCGGGCTTCGTCATCCGTCATGCGGATGCTCCGTAGCCCGGGCCGCGACGCGGTATCGATCATCGAAACACCCCTCGCCGGGCCACGCAGACCCGCTCACCGGACAGCGCGAACCGCACACTCTCGCCGTGGACGCAGAGCCGGCGTCCGGCATTCGGCACCGCGTCCGAATGCCCCGCCAGCCAGCGTTCGTTGTAGATGGTCTGCTGATAGTTGTCGCCGAGATCCGGGCACAGGCACGCCACCGTGCGGATTTCCGGCCGCTCGCTCAGGTACCGCAGGCAGCCGGCAAGCGTGGCACCGCTGGACCCGCCGACCCGCAGGCCGGTATCGGCCAGCAGCGTGCGGCAGCAGGCGATGCCGTCCGCGTCCGGCACCATGACGTATTCGGGCGGCGGCTCGGTCCGGATGAAGTTTGACGGGCGCGCCGCGCCGATGCCGGTCAGCAGGCGCGGACCCGCGATCCCACCGAAGACGATCGAGCCGGCCACGTCGACGGCCACCACGCGGGTGTCCGGCCGGGCCTCGCTGAAGTACCACGCCACACCCGCGAAGCTGCCGCCGGTCGACACCGGTGCGAACACCGCCTCGACCCCCGGCCCCACCTGGCTCGCGAGTTCCCGGGCCGTCCAACGCGCGTGCACCTGGCGGTTCGCGTCGTTCTCGTACTGGTTGGTCCAGACCGTCTCCGGCGCGGCGGACACCAGTTCCCGCACCCGCTGTATCCGCAACAGCACCTGGGCCGGATGCTCGGGTGGCGCGTCAACCTCGACCAGCCGCGCCCCGAGCCGCACCAGTCGCTGCCGCATCGCGGGCGGCAGCCGGGAATCGACCACCGCGAGGAACCCGAGCCCCAGGTCGCGACAGATCGCGGCGAGGGCGACGCCCAGATTCCCGGAGGTGGACTCCACGATCGTCGCATCGTTGTCGGGCAACTGGCCGCGTATCGACAGCAGCAGCGCCAACGCCGTGCGCCCCTTCATGGACCCCCACGGGGAGTGGCCCTCGAGCTTGAGCACGACGGTACGGGCCAGCCCGGCCACCTTCACGTCGAGCGTCACCAGCGGAGTCACCGGGTACGACGCGACGGCAGCGCCGACGTAGTCCAGCAGCCGCCGCGCTGGCGCGCGGTCCGGTCCTTGCCGTGCGGCCAGACCGACGAGCCACAGCGGATCGGGGTCAGTCCGCACGGCGCCGCCCTGCCCGGCGGTGGGCCGCACTCGGCGACCCGGTGGCAGGAAGCACGGCACGGGTCGCCGTCCCCATCACGAACACAGAGAACACGCTTCAGATCCCTCCCACGGCAGACCGTGTCGACGGCGCCGTCGCGCGTCGCGCGAGAGATGGTTGCTGGACACGGATCGCGGTCAACCGCCCTCGGGCTGCGGTCGCGATGTCCGCTGCGAAACGATTGTTGTGAGCCGGCCGGCCCAGTGGCAACGCCGGGCGGTTGTCCGGCTCCGGCGTGTC
Source organism: Rugosimonospora sp. (assembly GCA_035278125.1). Taxonomy (GTDB): domain Bacteria; phylum Actinomycetota; class Actinomycetes; order Mycobacteriales; family Micromonosporaceae; genus DATEJJ01. Next base: position 6,130 of record DATEJJ010000535.1, on the reverse strand, counting down.
CGAGGCCGGACAGGCTCGCCCGCAGTGCCCGCCCGATCAGCTGCGCCGCCGTCGCCTCCGCCTGCGCCAGGTTCACTGCCGGCAGGCACAGCACGCGGTCACCGTGCGTTTCGGCCAACATACGTGATTTCCCCGATGCTGTGCACCGGCCGGTCCGCGAGGGTGATAGGCGAGAGTCGCATTTCTTGCCTTGCCGACATGTGACGCAGAGGGGACTAGATGTTGGAGACCTTCGGCGTGGCGCCGCCGGCTGAGGCGGCCTACCTCGCCACGCTCCGCCATCCCGACGCCAGTGTCGCCGAACTGGCGGAGCACCTCGGCTGGAGCACCGACGCGGTCACGTCCGCACTCGACGAACTGGCCCGGCTGTCGCTACTGCGCCCGTCCCTCGCCGATCCGGACGTGCTGCGCCCTGTCTCACCAGCGATCGGGCTGGAAGCGTTGATCGCTCGGCAGCAGGTGGAGCTGGTGCGCCGGCGGCACCAGATCGAGGAGGGGCGCGCCGCGCTGCAGACACTGGTGGCCGAATACGCCAGCAATCCGTTCGACGCAGCCGGTACCGCAGTCGACGTGCTGGCCGGCGTGGACGCATTGCGGGAAGGGCTGGAACGCCTCGCGTACGAGACGCACCGCGAGGTGCTCGCGCTGGTGCCGAACGGCTTGCCGGGGCCGGGTAACCTGGCCGCCGACAAGCCGGTCAACCAGTATCTGCTGCAGCGCGGCGTGCACATGCGACTGGTGCACCTCACCAGCGCCCGCAACGACCGGGCGGCCTACACGTACGCCCGGCACCTGGCGAAGATGGGCGCACAGCTGCGCACCGTACCGGTGCTGCCGCTGCAGATGGTGGTGTTCGACCAGTCCCACGCCGTGGTGCCGACGCACCTGGAGGACAGCCCGCTGGACGCCTATGTCCTGCGCAATCCGGGCGCGGTGGCCGCGTGCCTCGCGCTGTTCCGGCAGACCTGGGACGCGGCGACCGACCTGGGCAGCCAGGCCCGGACCGTGCAGGTATCGCCCACCGACCAGGAGCGGGCGCTGCTGCAGTTGCTCCAGTACGGGGACACCGACGAACAGGCCGGCCGCAAGCTCGGCGTGTCCACCCGCACCATCGGCCGGATGGCGGCCGACCTGATGAGCCGCCTCGGCGCACGCAGCCGCTTCCAGGCGGGGGCATTGGCCGTCGCATACGGCTGGCTCGGTGGCCTGCCCGCCGGGCGGGACGACGCCCACCGGTCGAAGGAGCCGACCCGATGAGCCAGGACGGGAGCGGCCTGCCGCTGTCCCACGGGCAGCAGGGCATCTGGTACCTGGAACAGCTGTTCCCCGGCACCTCGGCGTACAACGTCCCGGCCGCCTGGCGGATCTCGGGTGGGCTGGACGTACTGGCCCTGCGCCGTGCCGTGCGGGACGTGGTGGCCCGGCACGCGCCGCTGCGTAGCACGTTCTCCACTGTGGATGGTGAACCGCGCCGGTTCGCCAGCGCTGCCGCGCCCGTCGAACTGTCCTGCCACGACCACCGCCGCCTGACGCCGGACCAACACGAGGCAGCGGTGGCGGCGCAGACGGCGGAACCGTTCGACCTGGCGGCCGGCCCACCGTGCCACTTCGACCTGTACCGCCTCGACGACGAGCAGCACCTCCTCCTGGCCACCATGCACCATCTGGTCACCGATGGCTGGTCGGTCGGGGTGCTCGTGCGGGAACTGGCCGCGGCATACGCGGCGCCGCACGCCCTGGCGCCACCGCCCGACTTCGACTATTCGGCATACGTCGACTGGCAACGCGGGCTATTTGACGCGCCGACCCGCGCGGAACATGCCGGCTACTGGCGTAGCCGTCTCGCGGGCGCGCCCTCCGGTCTGGCGCTGCCGGCCGACGGGCCAGGACCGGACCGGCCCGGCCTGGACGCCGACCGGTTGAGCCACGACCTTCCGGATCGGGTACTCGACGCCTGCGCGGACACCGCCCGGCGGCTCGACGCCTCCCCGTTCGTGGTCCACCTGGCCGCGTTCGTGGCGGTCCTGCACAGGTGGACCGGCGCCACGGACATCGTCGTCGGGGTGCCGGTGGCCGGCCGCGACCACCCCGCGACGGAACCGCTCATCGGGTACTTCGTCAACATGGTGCCGGTCCGGGTCAACTGCGCTGAGGCTTTTACCTTCACCGAACTCGTGCGCCGGGTGCGCGTCGCGGCATACGACGCGTACCGCCACAGCAAGCTGCCGTTTTCGTTGCTCGTCGAGGAGCTGCGCGCACCGCACGACGCCGGCCGATCCCCGGTGTTCCAGGTCACTGCCGTGCCGCATACGCCGATTCCCGGCCTGGACCTGTCCGGGCTGCGGGCCGTGCCGCTGGAGTTGCCGCGGCGCCACGGCCCGTTCGAACTCAGCCTCCAGGTCCACGGTGTGCGTGGTGACGGTGCCTGCCACCTGCGTTACCGTACCAACCTGTTCGCGCCGTCCACAGTGGAGGATCTGCTGCGCTGCTACCAGACCGCGCTGGAGTACGCCGGGACGGACCCGGACGGCCCCGTCGAGCGGGTACCCTCGCCCCGCCCGGCTACGGTCGTGACCACACCCGGTACGGGCACCGGCGGCGCGGATCCGGCCGGCCCGCTGCCCGGGCCGGGTGCGGGACCGCGGGACGTCGCCTCCCGCGTCGCGGCCCTGGTCGCGGACGCGCTCGGCGTGCCGAAGGTGTCGGTCGAGGACGACTTCTTCGAGCTCGGCGGGCACTCGCTGCGGTTGGCGCGGCTGGTGTCCCGGCTGAGCCAGGAGTTCGACATCGAACTGGATCTGGCCGATATCGTGGACGATCCGACGGTTGGAGGCATCATGGCCGGCGTCGCGAGCGCGCTGCGCCGGCCCGCGGCACACCGCCAGGGCTGAGCCGCAGCCACACCGCGAACCCACGCCAGCGGAGACGGCGGTCACCCGGGCGCGAGGAGCAGATCCTGCCATGGGCGAGATCCCGGACCAGGGTACGGTCGCGAAGCCTGCCGCACTGCTGCGCGCCTGGGACGGCTGACGCCGTGCTGGTCAGCGGGTCGACGGAATCGAATCGAGGACGAGCCGCAGCACGGTCAGGTACTGCGCGGCCCACTGCTCGACCGCCGGCGCCGGAAACAGGTCCGCCCGGTACGTAACCAGCAGCCGCAGCCGGTCGGCCGACGCGTCCAGCGTGAACCCGAGGTCGAACTTGCTTTCCTGCTCCGGCACCTCGTGGAAGGTCCAGCTGAAGCCGGCTGCCTTCGGCACCGCGTGTGGTCGGTCGTAGTTCTGCACCGCCAGGCCGATCCGGGCCAACGGGGCGGTGGCGTCGGCGCGGCGCACGTTGAGGTGCCGGAGCAGTTCGTCGAAGGGTACCGCCTGCGACTCCAGGAGCAGGTTCACCTCGTCCTGCGCCCGCCGCAGCACCTCCGCCAGGTCCTGCACATCCACAATGGACATCCGGGCGACGCCGGTGTTGACGAACAGGCCCACGATGTCCTCGTGCTCCGGCTGCCCGCGCCCCGCCAGCGGCACCGCGACGAGCAGGTCCTCCTGCCCGGTCAGCCGGGCGACCAGGATGCTCAGCGCGGCCAGCGCGACAGCGAGCGTGGTGCGGCGCGACGTGCGCGTGGCGTGCGCCAACAACGCGGCAAGGGCGGGCGCCGCGTCCACGGCGATCTCCGCGGCCCGCTGCGCGTCCTGGCGCGACCCGCCGCCGGGACGCTCGCCTGGAAACCGCGGGTCGTCTGGCAGCGGGCGCAAGCGCTCGCCGAGCGCGGCGACCCACCGCGGCCACGACGGCGCCGCCATCTCGCGTTCCCATCGGACGTAGTCGCCGTAACCGGCGGCCGGGTTCTGCGCCGGCAAGCCGCCGTCGAGGTAGGCGGCCAGGAAGTCGCGCAGCAGGATCGACAGGCTCCAGCCGTCGCAGACGATGTGGTGGACGACCAGTTCCAGCCGGTACGAAGCATCGCCAAGCCGGACCAGCAGCACGCGCAGCAACCCGCCGGATCGCAGGTCGGCACACGCGCGGCGCATGCTCTCCACCCGCTCCGCGACAAGCCCGTCGCGCTCGGCCGCCGGTAGCGCGCGCAGGTCCAGACAGGATGCGACACGCGAGGCTACCGGATCCACTGTGGACACCGACTCGGTGCCGGTGCCGTCGAACCTGGTCCGCAACGCGGCGTGCCGCGCGACGACCGCCGACCACGAGGCGGCGAACCGGGCCGGATCGACCGCGCCGTGCAGGTCCGCCGAGAGCCGGATCAGGTGGTCGGCCCGGGCGGGGCGCAGTTCGTGCAGGATCCACACCCGGCGCTGGGCATAGGACAGCGCGCCGTCCACGGCACCGGCACCGGCCGCCGCCGCGGGTGGATTCCGCGGGCCGGCAGCTTCCTCAGGCGCGGCCAGTAGCGCGAGCCGGGATGCGAGCGACGCGGCGGTGGGGTACGTGAGTAGCGTGGCGAGCGGGACTCGTGCCCCCATCCGGCTCGACAGCCGCTGCGCGATGCGTACCGCGTGCAGGGAGTCGCCGCCCAGCGAGAAGAAGTCGTCGTCGGGTTCCACGCGTGGCACTCCGAGTACCTCGGCCATGACGCGACCCACCTCGCCCGCGTCCGGTACCCTCCGGTCGACGGACGTCACGACCGTTCCCCCGGCCCCGGGCGCTGGCCCGCGAGCAGGTCGACGACCAGCGCTTCCCACGCGTCGCACAGTGCCCGGACCGACGCCGACGAGTGGCTCCCGGTCTGGTACTCGATCGCGCAGTCGATGCCCTGCGGCCTCGCGACAGCCTCGACGAACAGTGGGTACTTGGCGGTGCCGTTGTGCGGCAGGTCGAGCGGTTCGACCGCCACACCGGGCAGCGCCAGCACGATATCGCTCGCGTCCAGATAGGAGAATCCCACATCGATGCGCGGGCGGCCGGCCGCGCCGGCGGCCACACCGACCTTCCGGACGGCGATGTCGAACGGGACGTGCGCATGCTCCAGGGCCGCCCTCCATGCGCCTGCGACCCGGTCGGCCCGCATGACCGGTGTGGCGCCGCGCAGGTCGCGCACCCTCACCGGCACCTGGTTGATCAGCGGCCCGACCACCTCCTCGGTGCGACCGTCGTGCGTGGTCACCTGGACCCCGACGAGGGTGTCGTCCGGGCCCACCTGCGCGGCGAAGGCCGCCTGGAACGTCGAGAGCAGCAGCAGGAAGACGCTGTGTCCGGTATCCGCGGCCACCGCGCGCAGCTGCTCGAACGTCCGCGGGCCAAGGTGCAGACGGTGCTGGCCCACCCGGTCGGCGTCGGATTCCGGCGCCGGGGTTCCGGTGCCCGGCAGGTCGGCGAGCAGCGGCGTCCAGTACGCCATGTCCACCGACGCCTCCCGCTCGGGGCGCCGCTCGTGCTCCCACCACGCGTAGTCGGTCAGCGTCAGCGCCGGCGGTTCGTGCCAGGGCGGGGCGCCCCGCTGGGCGGCGGTGTAAGCGGTGACCAGGTCGCGCCACAGGATGGCGAGCGAGCGCCCGTCCACGACAGCGTGGTGTGCGCAGAGCACCAGGGCCCACTCGCCGGCGCCGAGCCTCATCAGGGTCATGACCACGAGCGGAGCCTTCGCGAGGTCGAACGTGCGCTCGGATTCGGCGCGGACAAGGTCGCGCAGCCGCTGTGCCATGGCACCGGAATCCACGGCGGGTAGCACGCGCAGCGGGTCCGACACGACGGGCGCCACCAGCAGCCGCAGCTCGGCGCCGTCGTCCTCGACGGTGGCCCGCAGCGCGTCGTGCCGCGCGAACAGCTCCCCGACCGCGGTGGTGAAAGCCTGTTCGTCGAGGCGGCCGCGCAGCCGGAATCCCTGCACCACGGTGTAGGTCGGCCGGCCGTCCTGGAACGCCTCCTCTAGCCAGATGCGCCGCACGGCGGACGGCGCCGGAGCCGCCGCGCGCCGGTCCGGGCGCGGCCAGGGTCCCGGCTCGCCACCGGATGAGGCGGCCAGGTCCGACAGCTGTGCTGCGAAGTCGCGCAGCGTCGGGTACCGCAGGACCATCGCGATCGACACGTCCAGCCCGTGCCGTTGCCGCAGCAGCGCGGCGATCCGCGAGGCCGCGAGCGACTGCCCGCCCAGCTGGAAGAAGTGGTCGTCCGGTGC
>DATEJJ010000534.1:0-6221 GCA_035278125.1 Rugosimonospora sp. | reverse complement strand
GACGGGCGGGTACCGCTGGAGGAGTCCGTCAGCGGCCGGGCGCTGCTGCGCGAGGCGCGCCGCCTGGTACCGCAGGCGGACGCGGCCACGGTCTTCGCCCGCGCCCCGCACGACCCGCGGATGGCGGAGCTGCTGGCCGGGTTCGCCACCGAACTCGCCTTCCACGTGGTGAACCTGGCGATCGCCATCGACCCGCAGCGCATCGTGGTGGGCGGCGGAATGGTGCGCTCCTGGGACCAGCTGTACGGCGGGCTGCGCGGCGCGCTCGACGCGGCCGTCCCGTACCCGCCGGAGCTGCGGCTCGCCGCGTTCCCCTTCGACGCCCCGCTCCTGGGGGCCCTCGCCCTGGGCCTGGCCGCGACGGCCGAGCTCCAACCCGCCGGCACCGAGACCCGACACGAATGAAGAAGGGACCGTTCCCCATGAGCCAGATGAGGCTGATCCGGAGCCTCGCGGCCGTCGCGGCACTGAGCCTGCTCGTGACGGCCTGCGGATCGAGCAAAACCGCGAGCAGCACGCCGAGCGGCGCCGCCAGGACAGGGCAGACGTCCTACAGGAAGGGCGGCACGGTCACCATCGCGAACGTGCAGGGGCAGACCTGGCCGTGCACGTTCAACCCGTTCAACCCGACGCTCCAACTCGAATCGATCGGCTTCGTGTACGAGCCGCTGGTGTTCGTGAACCTGCTCAGCAACCAGGCGGAGACGCCGATGCTCGCCTCCTCGTACACCTGGGGCGCGGGCAAGAAGTCCATCACCTTCACCATCCGGGACGGGGTGAAGTGGAGCGACGGCCAGCCGTTCAGTGCCGACGACGTGGTGTTCACCTTCGACCTGATGCGCAAGACTCCGGCGACCGACCTGTACGCGCTGTGGACCGGCGCCGGCCTCCAGTCGGTCACGGCCAGCGGCAACCAGGTGACGTTCACGTTCAGCCAGTCCGCGCAGCCGTACTTCTTCAACTTCGCCAACCAGGTCGGCATCGTGCCCAAGCACATCTGGTCCACCGGCGAGGCCGCCGCGCACCCGGACACCTGGGGCGACCCGACCCCGATCGGCACCGGGCCGTTCACGGTGAGCCCGTGCACGAGCAACAACATCCAGTACGTCGCCAACGCGAGCTACTGGCAGCCGGGCAAGCCGTACGTCCAGAAGGTGGAGTATCCGGCCTACCTGGACAACGGGCCGGCCAACCTGGACCTGGCCGCGGGCAAGGCGCAGTGGGGCAGCCAGTTCATCCCCGGCATCAAGTCCTTCTACCTGGCCAAGTCGAAGAACAACCACACCTGGTCGCCGCCGACCGCCAACGTGGAGATCTTCCCCAACCTCGACCCGTCGCACGCGGCCACCAGCAAGCTCGCGGTACGGCAGGCCATCGCGCTGGCGCTGGACCGGACGCAGATCGCGGCCATCGGCGAGGGGGGCCAGCAGCCGGCGGCCAACCAGACCGGCGTGGTGACGCCGACCTTCAACAAGTACTTCGACTCCGCCGCGCTGGCCTCGTCCGGCTTCGACAAGCAGGACGTGGACAAGGCCAAGCAGCTGCTGTCCGGCGCCGGCTACTCGACCGCCAACCCGCTCAAGCTCACCATCATCACCATCACCGGGTACACCGACTGGGACGCCTCGCTGGCCGTCATCAAGCAGCAGCTGGCCGCGGTGGGCATCCAACTGTCCATTTCGGACCTCGCCCAGCAGACGTTCGACACGAAGCTGTTCAACGGGGACTTCGACCTCGCGTACTACAGTGAGCCCGGCGGGCCGACGCCGTACTACGAGCTGCGCCAGATCATGTACTCGAAGAACTCGGCGCCGCTGGGCAAGGCGGCCAGCTACAACTACGAGCGGTACGACAACCCGGACGTCGACAAGCTGTTCGAGCAGTACCCGACCGCGGACGACGCGGGGCAGGTACAGATCGTCAAGCAGGTCGAGGCCGCGATGCTGAAGGACCTCCCGATCATCCCGACGACCGAGTCGGTGGACTGGTTCCAGTACAACGACAAGGACATCGACGGCTGGCCGACACTGGACAACCCGTACGCGCAGCCGAGTGCGTACAGCGTGCCGGACGCGGGCCAGGTGCTGCTACACATCTACTCGAAGTCCGCCCAGTAGATAAGTAGGTCGATGTGCGTTACGTGGTGCGCCGCCTGGGGTTCTTCCTGCTGACGCTCTGGGCGGCGCTCACCCTCAACTTCTTCATCCCGCGGTTCATGCCGGGTAGCCCGCTGCAGGCGCTCCGCGACCGTACCCACAACAAGCTGTCCCCGGCCGCGTTGCAGGAGATGCTCACCTCGTTCGGGTTCCGGCCGCACGAGAACCTCCTCGTGCAGTACCTGGAGTACCTGAAGAACATGGCCACCGGGCAGTGGGGCATCTCCATCGGCGGCTCGCTCGGGGTACCGGTGGCCACGCTTGTCGGGCAGGCGCTGCCGTGGACGCTGGGCCTGGTCGGGGTGGCCACGGTGGTGGCGTTCGGGATCGGCTCGCTGGTCGGCATCGTGGCCGCCTGGCGGCGCGGCGGCAAGCTGGACGCGGTACTGCCGTCGGTCTTCGTGGTCACCTCGGCGCTGCCGTACTTCTGGGTGGGGCTGCTGCTGATCCTGGTGCTCTCGGTCTGGACCGGCGGGCTGCTGCCCAGCGACTTCAACTACGACAGCTCGCTGCAGCCCGGGTTCCACTGGGACTTCATCAGCAACGTGCTGCTGCACGCGGTGCTGCCCGGCCTGACCATCGTCATCACCTCGGTCGGCGGCTGGGTGCTCACCATGCGGAACAACATGATCACCACGCTGGCCGAGGACTACGTGCGGATGGGCCGGGCCAAGGGCCTGTCCAGCCGGCGCATCATGTACCACTACGCCGCCCGCAACGCGCTGCTGCCCAACCTGTCCGGCTTCGCCATGTCGCTGGGCTTCGTCATCTCCGGCGCCATCCTCGTCGAGTACGTGTTCAACTATCCCGGGCTGGGCTACCTGCTCTACGACGCTGTGCAGAACACCGACTACCCGCTCATGCAGACGCTGTTCATGCTGTTCACCGTCGCCGTACTGGTGGCGGTGCTGCTGTGTGACTTCGCGACCGCCTGGCTCGATCCCCGGGCGCGGGCGAAGGGATGACCGGATGACCTCACTTCTGGTACAGACACCGGGCGCGACCACGCCGCCGCCCACCCGCCGCCGGGGGCGCGGCGGGCTGCTGACCGCGGTACTCGCCAGCCGCAAGGCGCTGATCGGGCTGGTCATCTTCGTCATCTTCAGCGTGGTCGCGCTGGTGCCGCAGCTGCTGACCCCGGTCAGGGACCCGAACAGGCTGGCCTTCCCGCCGTCGCTGGCGCCGTCCGGTCAGCATCTGCTGGGTACCACCGCGCTGGGCCAGGACATCTTCGCGCAGCTGGTGTACGGGACTCGCCAGTCCCTGGTGATCGCGCTGGTCGCGGGCTTCTTCGCCACCGTGCTGTCGGTCATCGTCGGGGTGTCCGCGGCGTACCTGGGCGGGGTGGCGGACGAGGTGCTGTCGATGGTCATCAACGTGTTCCTGGTCATCCCGACCTTCCCGCTGATCATCATCTTCGCCGCGTACGCGAAGAAGGGCACCCTGCTCGTCGTGCTCGTGGTGCTGGTCGTGACCGGCTGGTCGTACGGCGCGAACCAGCTGCGCGCGCAGACCATGTCGCTGCGCAACCGCGACTTCCTGGAGGCGGCGCGGGTACGCGGGGAGCGGCGCTCGTACATCATCTTCGCCGAGGTCCTGCCCACGATGACCTCGCTGATCGTGGCCAACTTCCTCGGCGCCGCGCTGTACTCCGTGCTGACCGCGGCCGGATTGCAGTTCCTCGGCCTCGGCGACCCCAACTCCATCAGCTGGGGCACGATGCTCTACTGGGCGCAGAACCAGCAGGCGCTGCAGACCGGGGCGCCGCTCTGGTCGATCGCGCCGGGCGCCTGCGTGGCCCTGCTCGGCGTGAGCTTCGCGCTGCTGAACTACGCGTTCGACGAGATCAGCAACCCCGCGCTGCGCCCGGTGAGGAGGCTTCGTGGCTCCCGTTCTTGAGGTACGCGACCTGCGCGTCGAGTACGCCACCGGGCGCGGCTCGGTGGTCGCCGTGGACGGCGTGGCCTTCGACGTGCACCCGGGCGAGTTCGTCGGCGTGGTGGGCGAGTCCGGCTGCGGCAAGTCGACGCTGCTGTTCGCGGTGGCCCGGCTGCTCAGCCCGCCGGCCGGGATCACCGGCGGGAGCGTGCTCTTCCACGGCCAGAATCTCGTCACCATGACGGAAAAGCAGATGAACGCCCTGCGCTGGAAGGACTACTCGGTCGTCATGCAGAGCGCGATGAACGCGCTCAACCCGGTGCTGAGTATCGGCGCCCAGTTCACCGACGCGATCGAGGCGCACACCCGGATGTCCAGGCGGGAGATCGCGGAGCGCTCGGTCGAGGTACTGGAGCTGGTCGGCATCGATCCGGTACACCTGCGCAGCTACCCGCACCAGCTCAGCGGCGGCATGCGGCAGCGCGCGATGATCGCGATGGCGCTGCTGTTCACGCCGGACCTGGTCATCATGGACGAACCCACCTCGGCGCTGGACGTGGTGGCGCAGCGCTCGCTGATGGTGCAGATCAAGGAACTCCAGCAGCGGCTGGGCTTCGCCGTCGTGTTCGTCACCCACGACATGTCCCTGGTGAGCCACTTCTCCGACCAGTTGCTGGTGATGTATGCCGGGCAGGTGGTCGAGGCCGGGCCGACCCGTACCGTCTTCGACACGCCGGCGCACCCGTACAGCCGCGGGCTGCTGGACGCGTTCCCGTCGATCCGCGGCGCGCGCGTCGAGCTGACCGGGATCCCGGGCAACCCGCCGGACCTGGGCCAGTTGCCGGCGGGCTGCCGGTTCCACCCGCGCTGCCCGGTCATCATCGCGGCCTGCCCGACCACCCCGCCCGACCTCTACCAGGTCGGTCCGGCGCAGGCCCGCTGCCTGCTGCACGCCCCGGGAGCCAGGTGTGAGTGACGTTCTGCTGGAGACCAGGGGGCTGACCAAGCACTTCAAGGTGGGCGGCGCGCTGTCCCGCAAGACGCTGCACGCGGTGGACGGCGCGGACATCGCCATCCACCGCCAGGAGATCGTGGCGCTGGTGGGGGAGAGCGGCAGCGGCAAGAGTACGGTGGCCCGGCTGCTCGCGCGGGTGTACAAGCCGACCAGCGGGGACATCTGGTACCAGGGCACACCGCTGTCGAGCAGGCGCAGCCGGCAGCAGATGCTCGCCTACCGCAGCGACGTGCCGATGGTCTTCCAGGACCCGTTCAGCTCCCTGAACCCCGCGTACCGGGTGTCCCACGGCATCATGCGCGGGCTCAGGCTGCACCGGCGGGACCTGGACCGGGCCGGGCGGCAGGCGGAGGCGGAGCGGGTACTGGCGGCGGTCGGGCTGCACCCGGCCGGCGAGATCCTGGACCGCTACCCGTACGAGCTGAGCGGCGGGCAGCGGCAGCGGATCGGCTTCGCGCAGGCGCTGGCGTACCGGCCCAAGCTGATCCTGGCCGACGAGCCGGTGTCCATGCTGGACGTGTCGATCCGCATCGGGCTGCTCAACGTGATGGCCACGCTGCGCGCCGAGGAGGGCGTGTCCATCCTGTACATCACGCACGACATCGCGAGCGCGCGGTACGTGTCCGACCGGATCCTGGTGATGTACGCGGGCCACGTGGTGGAGTCGGGCCCGACCGAGGCGGTACTCGCCGACCCGAAGCACCCGTACACACAGCTGCTGCTGTCCGCGGTACCCGACCCGCGGGCGCCGCTGGCGGTGGACGCCGAGTCGGTGAAGGGGGAGCCGCCCCGGGTCATCGATCCGGCCCCGGGCTGCCGGTTCCGCTGGCGCTGCCCGTTCGCGGTCGACGAGTGCGCCCGGATCACCCCGCTGCCCCGCGACCTCGGGCCGGAGCACGCCGTTGCCTGCCACGTCGCGACCGCGGACGCGCCGGTACCGTCCGCGTAGGGTTGGAAACCCGCCGGTTGGGGAACCTCTGTAGGACATCGTCGACAGAGGGGACACCGATGGGTACCAAGACCGCGAGCGGGAAAGGCAAGATCGACGCGCTCCGCACGAACGCGGCCGAGGCCCGCGCGGAACTCGGCGACACGGTCGGAACCTTGGCGGAGAAGGCCGACGGCGCGGCGACCCGGATGGGCCGCTGGATCGGTGCCGGGGCCAGCGTGCT
>DATEJJ010000533.1:0-4510 GCA_035278125.1 Rugosimonospora sp. | reverse complement strand
CGAACTCATGCGGGACGCGCCCGAGCCCGGCGGCATGCTCGCGGTCAGCGCGCCCCGCGACTGGGTCGAGACCGCGATGGCCGGCCAGCCCGGCGTGTGGCTCGCCAACCACAACGGCCCGCGCCAGGTCGTGCTCGCCGGCACCGTACCCGCCCTGGACGCCGTGGCCGCCTGGCTCGCCACCCAGCGGGTCGCCGCCACCCGCCTGAACACCGGCACCGCCTTCCACAGCCCGCTCGTCGCCCCCGCGCGCAAGCCGCTGCTGGAGTACCTGCGCACCGTCCCGGTACGCGCCCCCCGGCTGCCCGTCTTCGGGAACGCCGACGCGGCCCCGTACCCCGCCGATCCGCAGCGGGTCCGCGAACTCCTCGCCGCCCAACTCGCGGTACCGGTGGCCTTCGTCGACGTGATCGAGGCAATGTACGCCGCGGGTGTGCGTACCTTCGTGGAGGTGGGCGCCGGTACGGCCCTCACTGGCCTGGTCGGGCAGATCCTTGGTGGTCGGCCGCACCTGGCGGTACCGCTGGACCGGCGGGGGCGGCACGGGGTCACGAGCCTGCAGGATGGGCTGGGACGGCTCGCGGTGGCCGGGGTGCCGATGGACCTGGCGGCGCTGTGGGAGGGTGTACCGCCACCGCCCGCGGGCCGGGATTCGTCGCGGTCGGGGACGGTGCGGATGGACGGTGGCAACGTGGGCCGGCCGTACCCGCCTGAGGCTGCTGCCCGGGACGGGGTGATGTTGCCGGAGGTTGGTGGGTCGGGTTCTGTTTTGCCGGAGGGCGGGGTGTTGGTTTCTGATCTGCCGGAGGTGGGCGCTGCTGTGGTTCCGGGGTTGGTTTCTGCTTCGTCGGGGGGCGGTTCTGTGGTTTCGGTGCCGGGGTCAGCTTCTGCCGTACCAGGGTCTGGGTCGGCGGTAGGCGTGTCCGATGCGTTGGTGGCGCCGTTGCCGGCTGTGGTTCACGAGGGCTGGTTGCGGGTTGTTGATGAGATGCATCGGCAGACTGCGGAGGCGCATGGCGCGTTCCAGCGCGCGATGACTGAGAGTCATATGGCGTATCTGAGGCTGGCCGAGACGACCATGGCGGCCCTGCTCGGCGTGGCTTCGGGCGGCTCTGTCCCAGCGGCTTCCGCTTCCGCACCTACCCCGGCCATGGCGGCTGTTTCTCCGCCGTTCGTGCCGTCCAGCGCTGCGCTGGCTGCGGCCGTGCCGGCCGCTCCCGCGGCGTCCGTAGCGGGGCCGTCCGTGGCGGGACCGGCCGGCACAGGGCTGGCGCCCGCAGGACTTGCGGCCGCAGGACTTGCGGCCGCAGGGCCGGTCATGCCGGCACCGGCGCCCGTCATCGCGGCACCGGGTCCGGGGGCGCCGGTATCGGGCGCATCGGACACCTCGTCCACGCCCGCAATGCTGGGTGTGGCGGCGTCCACACCGGTAGCGCCAGGCGGCGCCGTAGCCGCCCAGGCCCCCGCCGGATCGGCGGGAGCGCATCCGGCGGCCACCGCAATGGCCGGGCACCGGGGCGAGCAATCGGGTGGAGGGGAGGCGCAACTGCCGGGCGACGCGGAGAGCATCGGATCGCTGCTGTTGGCTGTGGTTGCCGAGCGCACGGGATATCCGGTCGATCTGCTCTCTGTTGATATGGAACTCGACACCGACCTCGGCATCGACTCCATCAAGAAGGTTGAGATCCTGTCCGCGGTCCGGGAACGCGTCGCGGATGTGCCCGGTCGCGACCTGTCGGACCTGCGCACGCTGCGGACCCTCCGCGCGATCGCCGAGCGGCTGAGCCAGCCGGCGACGGCCGCCCCTGCCGCAGCGGCCCTGGCTGTCCCGGCGGCCCCGACCGGGTCAAATGCCCCGGCCGCCTCTGCCACGACTGCCCCGGCCGTCCCGACCGTGGCTGCTGGCCCGGCTGTCCCGACGGTAGCTGCTGGACCGTCTGCGGCGCCTGCCCCGACCGTCCTGACCGCATCCAATGCGCCGGCCGCGTCCAAGCCTGCCCCGTCCACAACGCCTGCCGTCTCCACGACGTCCCCTCCAGCCACAACGCCGGCCCCGACCGCCCTGACCGCGTCCACTGTGCAGGCCGTGTCCACTGTGCAGGCCGCGTCCAATGCCCCGGTGATGACGCGACCCGCAGCCGCAGCGCCGGCGACACCGCCCGCCCCTGGCCTGGCGCTCGCGCCGGATCCGGTCGGCATCCCGGCATCTCCGCCGGCCCCGGTCATCGGACCAGGCTTGCCGCCGGCCCCGGTCGCCCGACCGGGCTCGCCGTCGACGTCGGTCGCCGGACCAGCATCGCCACTGGCGCCAGTCACCGGGCCGGTGGTGCCGGCTCCGGTGGTGCCGCCTCCGGTCGTGCCCGCGCCGGCACCCGGTCCGGCCAACCCGCCTGGCATGCCAGGCAACGGCGCGAACGCGGTCGTGCCGAAGCGGTTGGCGGTGCGGATGGTCGCCGCGCCACGCAGCGGTCTGGCCCTGCCCGGCCTGGCCGACCGCCCGCTCGTGGTCACCGATGACGGGTTCGGGGTCGCGCCGCTCGTGGTCGCCGGGCTTGCCCAGCACGGAATCCGGGCCGAGGTGGTGGCTCAGGTACCGCCGGGTGCGGCGGGCGCGGTCCTGCTCGACGGCCTGCGCCGGATCGGCACGGTGGCCGAGGCCGAAGACGTGCAACGCACCGCGCTGCGTGCCGCGCGAGGACTGGCCGATCGGTTGGAGGCGGGCGGCGGCGTCTTCGTGACCGTACAGGACACCGGTGGCGACGGTGTACGCGCGTGGCTGGGTGGGCTCGCCGCGCTGGCCCGTACGGCTGCCCGCGAATGGCCCCGCGTGGCGGTCAAGTCGATCGACTGCACGGCTGACGGACGGGCGCCCGGTGCGGTGGCGGAGGCGATCGTCGCGGAACTGCTCGGCGGTGGCGGCGCCGGTACGGTCGCGCTGCGGGCGGACGGTACCCGGGTGGTACCCGATGTGGTTGAGTCACCGATCAGCCAGTCGCGGCCGCGGATCGGTCCGGAATCGGTCGTGGTCGTGAGCGGTGGCGGGCGGGGGGTGACCGCGGCGGCACTGCGGCTGCTCGCCAGGCAGCACCGGCCGCGGCTGGTGCTGCTCGGGCGCACGCCGTTGGTGGCCGAGCCGGAGGGTCTGGCCGGGGCGACCACCGAGGCGGAGCTGGTCCGGCTGCTGGCGAGCCGGGAACCGGGTAGCCCGGCCGCGATCAGCGCGCGAGCCCGGCAGGTGCTCGCGGTACGCGAGATCCGGGAGACGCTGCACGCGATCGACGGGTACGGCGCGGGCGTGCGGTACGCCGCGGTGGACGTGCGGGACGCTGCCGCCGTGGCCGAGGTGCTGGGGCGGGTACGGGCCGAGTGGGGTCCGATCACCGCGGTGGTACACGCGGCCGGGGTGGTGGCCGACGCGCGGTTGGCGGGTAAGACCGACGAGCAGTTCACGCGGGTCTTCGGTACCAAGGCGGGCGGGCTGCACGCGCTGCTGGCGGCCACTGTGGACGATCCGCTCGACGTGCTGTGCGTGTTCTCCTCGGTGGCGGCGGTGTTCGGCAACGCGGGGCAAGCGGACTACGCGATGGCCAACGAGGTGCTCGGCACCGTACTCGAACGGGAGCGGGCCAGGCGTCCGGGGTGCCTGGTACGCGCCATCGCGTGGGGGCCGTGGCAGGGCGGGATGGTCACGCCGGACCTCGCGACGCGGTTCCGGGCCGGTGGCGTGGCGCTGATCGATCCGTACGCCGGTGCGCGGGCCTTCCTCGACGAACTGGCCAGCCCGGACCCCGACGTGGTGGTGGTGCGTTCGGCGCCGGGCGGGGCGCCGGTACGGGCCTTCAGCGCCGAGGTGACGGTCACCGGGCGGGCGTACCCGTACCTCGCGGACCACCGCATCGGGGGCGTGGCGGTGTTGCCGGTGGCGACGGTGGTGGACTGGTTCGCCGCCGCGGCACGGGCCTGGCGGCCGGCGGCCGAGCAGGTGGTCCTGCGCGATCTGCGGGTACTGGACCGGGTCGCGCTGCCGCGGCTGGCGGACGGCGGGCACCGGCTGACCATCCGCGGCGAGGACGTGGACGGGCGGGCGCTGTGGCTGGATCTGCGCGACCAGACGGAACGGTCGCACTACCGGACGCAGGCGGTTGCCGAGCCGGTGTCCACATCGGACAGTTGGGCGGCACCGGCCGGGCTGGAACGCCTCGCCGACCCGTACGACGGAGTGACCTTGTTTCACGGGACGGCGCTGCGGGCCCTGCACGGCGCCCCTGGCGTCGGCCCGCAGGGCGCGGTGGCCGTCGTCGCGGGGTCCCGGGCCCTGGGCTGGGACAGGTCGCTGGGTGGGGTTGACGTCGCTGCGCTGGACGGCGCGCTGCAGCTGGCGGTGCTGTGGGCGCGGCGGGCCGGCGCCGGATCGACGCTGCCGATGGCCATCCGCGAGTGCCGGGTGTACCGGCGCGAGCCGCTCGCCGGCGAGTCGCGCTGCGTGGTTCGCGCGGTGCGGGTCGGTGAG
>DATEJJ010000532.1:0-6785 GCA_035278125.1 Rugosimonospora sp. | reverse complement strand
TTGACGAGGAGGTTCTTCGTCGCGTTGGCCCGGTTCTGGGACAGTTTCAGGTTGGCTTTTGCGTTGCCCTGGCTGTCGGTGTTGCCGACCAGTTGGACGCTGGTGAAGCCGAGTTGGGTCAGTGTGGTCGCGATCCTGCGTAGCTTCGCCTGTTCCGGGCCGGCGAGGGCGTAGGAGGTCGTGGCGAAGTAGATGGTGTCGAGCCGTAGGTACTGGTTGCGCTGGTAGGTGGCGGTGGTGTCGGTCGACACGAGCCCGTCACCGCCCAGGGTGTACACCTTGATCATACTGCGGGGGCCGTACGCGGTGGACAGTGTGCAGGTGGACAGCGCCGTGGTGCAGACGGTGACCCCGTTGGCGGTGACCCGGTAACCGGTTCCGTTGGGTGCGCTGTGCCAGTTGACCACGGTGACGCCGCGGCTGTTCAGCCCGTGCCTGGCGGAGGGTACGGGGGTCGGCCGGACCAGGATGACCAGGGTGGTGATGACGCTGGCCGAGCCGTGGGTGACCGTGGCCGGCACCGTGATCATGCCGGTGAAGCCGTTGTTCGGCAGCACCGTGACCGCGGTTCCCAGGTTGGACACGTTGGTCGAGCCGGCCACGCTGTCGGGAACGGACACCGTCGAGTTGCCGGGCACCCCGGCCACCGTCAGGTAGGCGGTCTGGCCGGCGAAGACGGTCGTCACCGGCGCGCTGGGGGTGATGTCGACCAGTGTGACGGTCAGCGTGGACGTCGCGGTCCGGGACAGGGCGTCCTGCACCCGGTATATCACGGTGTTCGCGCCGACGAAGGTGCCCACGGGTGTGAAGGCGATCTGGCCCGTGTCGGTGTTGACCGTGTACGTGCCCACGCCGTCGACTTCCAGCGAGGTGACCGTGTGCCCGTTGCTCGGGTCGATCAGCCGCAGCGATGAGTTGTCGAGCGGAACACCGGGTCCGGTGCCGTTGGGCGTGACGGTCAGCGTGTCACCCCGCACGCCGTTGGCGTTGGTGGGCGCCGCCGTCGGCGGCGCGTTCAGCACGGTCACCTGTGCGTGCGCCGAGGCGGTGGTGCCGAACCCGTCGGCCACCCGGTAGGCGACCGGTGTGGTCTGGCCGGTGAAAGCCATCACCGGGGTGAACGTGAGCGTCGCGGCCGGCGTGCTGTTCGGCTGCAGCGTCGGGGCGTTGTTCGCTGTCCAGGTACCTTCGCCGTTGACGGTCAGGGTGGTGACCCAGCTGTGCGCGTGCGCGTCGTACAGCCGCAGGCTGCTCTGGTTGATCCTGGTGTTCGGGTCGGCCCAGGCGTTGATCCCGAAGGTGGTCGCCCGGTTCTGTAGCGTCTGCGAGCTGACGTCCCGCGCGAACGGGTTGGTGACCGGCACCGCGATGTTCGCGGTCGTGGTCGCGCCGGGTGTCACCGTGGCGGTCTGCACCGCCATCCAGTCCGCGGCGACGCTGTACACGCCGGGATTCACGTTGGCGAAGCTGTAGTTGCCGCTGCCGTCGGTGCGGGTCGACCCGATGGTCTCCTCGTCGTCGACGATGAGGTAGACCCTCTGGTTCGGGATGTTCTGCGTGCCGCCCTGGTAGGTGTAGTGCAGGTTTCCGGAGACCGTGCCGAGGCAGCCGGTCGCGTCCGCGCGGGTCACATCCGCGGACAGGTCGGTGGTACCCGTGGTCTCGCCCTGGGTGATGACCGCCTCGCCGGTCAGCGACATGTCGCCCAGCGGGAACGTCGGGTCTTCCGACCTCCCGGCGGACAGCTGCGGGCAGTTCTGGCGCACGGTGAGGTTGAAGCAGAGCTGCGCCGGGTCGGCCACGTAGTTGATCACAGCGGACACGTCGTTGGCCTGGTTGTCGGTGCCACCGGTGACCGTGACCTCGAATTGCGGCTGGGTACCGGTATCGGCAACGTCCAAAGCGGACAGTGCCACCACACCCCGGCTGCTGGGCACCAGGTTGGAACCGCCCGGCACGGCCACACCGTCGTGGGTGCGGACGTTGAGGCGCAGCGCCCGCACGTCGATGCCCTCCGGCGCGGTCAGCACCATGCTGGTCCACTGGCGCACCCGGCCGGCCTCCGCGCAGGACAGGCGCTGCGGCGTGGGGATGATGCTGAGCGGACCGCCGAACTCGCAGCCCAGCGCACCGGTGTTGGCGTTGAACGCGCTGATGCGCCCGTTGTCACCGTTGGTCCACACGCAGGTGGGGTCGGTGTCGTCGACGGTCATCCCGTACCGGGAGTCACCGATGGAGGCGGTCATGCTGAACCCGGTGCACGCCGCGCTCGTGGTCCAGTCGTAACAGGCGATCGCCGTGCCCCCGTCGATCGGGGTGAACCAGTACTGGCGGGTCGCGTCGAAAGTCTCCTGCGACCAGGGTCGGTTGCCGCCCACCGCGTTGGCGGTCAGCTCGCTGGCCAGGGCCGCCGGGAACGTCGCCGTCACACCGGTCAGGTCGTAGCACTCCTCGGTGGGAGCCAGCACACAGGCGCCGACCACATCGCCGCTGCCGTTGCGCATCGGTACCGGACCGATCACGTCCGCGTAGCTGCCCACCGGCCACGCGCCCGTGCAGGCGGTGCCGTCGCTGGCATTGAGGCAGAACAGCTTGGTCGCGGCCACGAACACGTAACCACCGGCCGTAGCGGTGAACGCCGGCGGTGCACTGGTATCCTGCGACGCCAGACCGGCCATCGAGTACGGCTGACTGGTGCAGGCGGCGTGGGTGCTGGTGTCGTAGCACAGCATCGCGCCGCTGTCCCCGATGGTGGGTGCGTAGATCCGGGTACCGGCCATCACCTGCGAACCCATGTCCTGCTCGTTGTAGTCACCGGAGAGCAGACTCGTGAATCCGCAACTCGTGAACGGCAGGGTGCTGACATCGGTGCAGAGCACACCCAGGTCCCCGCCGCTGCCGACCATGGAGTACACCTTCGTGCCGACAACGGAACCGCTGGAAACCCGCGAGGTGCCATAGCCCGGGACCGAGTACACCGGGCCGCACGAAGCGCCGTCCAGCTTGTAGTGACAGTCCAGGTTGTACGAGCCGGTGTTGTGATGCCAGACGTTCAGCACGTAGCTGCCATCGCCGAACGCGTCCCAACCGTGCCCGCCAGCGGAGCCGGCGAACGTGCTGACCGAGTGGAGCGTGCCGCTGCCGCTGGCGGACAGCAACTGCTCGCCGTTGGATATCCCGTTGGCCGGGAAGGTACCCGTCGCGCGTACGCCCGTGATGGTCGTGGCGTCTTCCGGCCGTGTCGAACTCCAACTGGAACCGTCGGTGGTGTACTCCACCGTGGACCCACCCGGGGCGACGATGCTTTCCGGGTCCACGGTGGCCTGGTCGGAGTTCCACGTGGACGAGATCTGCATCGACGCGTTCCCGATGCCCGTGGCCAAGCCCCCGGGCGCGGACACGGACAGGACATCGCCCGCGGCCACCGAGGACGCCGGACTACTCGACTGGTTCAGAACAGTGATCGGCGCGGTCGCGTTGGACGCGTACGACGCGGTGGCTGGCAGCAACACCAGCCCCGCCGCGACAAGCATCCCGACCAGCGCACCGCTGGACCATCTGGGTGAACACCCCACCGTGAACGACCTCCTCTTTTCCGGGTATCCGCCCATCGCGCGATCGCCGGGTCACATGAGGAGGGTCACCTCGCGGACCCGACGCGAACCCGTACTGCACCCGATCCGCACCCACCGGCGGCGGGCCGCGGGGCCGCCACCCGGCCAGATGAGTATCCCCAGCCCAACGGACACCGGGCGGGAACGCGACGCGAACCACGGCGCGCAGCACGGCGCCGACGTACGCCAGCGTGCCAGCGGTGTGTGGCCGCCTCACCAGGGCCTCATGTTTGTCGATGCGGTTTGACCTGCCCCCGAAACCCCCCGATCACGCCCGTGGGCGGTCAGGTCCGGCGGTCCGCTGTCTATGTACGGCTACCACTCCAACCTCGGCCGACCCACCCGGCGGCGCAACACCGCCACCTCATGCCGGAGAACGAGCAACTCCGCCGTCTTCACCGCGTCGCTCCGTGCAAGCAAGACCAGCCAACTCAGAACCTGGACCAAGGCCAGATACACCAACCGGAACACCACCCCCGGCATCGTCCACCCAGACCGCGAAAGCCCAGCTCACCCACGGTGCGACGAATTCTGTCTGTCTCTCCGGCCCTGCCCCAGTTACCTGTGCCCCACGTTCGGGATCGCAAAAGGACATGCTGGATGCGGCTTTCTACTGGAAGAACACGGTGGGCCACCATGGTCCGTCCGACGGAATCTGTGCGACGCCGGCCCGCCGCTGACGTTCTGCGGTCGATCGTTGTCCGGGCCTCTGCGGTCGGCCGGGCCGGTGCCTGCCTGGGGAGTCGCCGAGGCTGACGTCGGCGCCCGTACCAGGCGACCGGTGGCGTCCCCGGCCAGCCGAACGCGCCGACGCCACCGGCACGATCCTGCCCGGCCCCGCCGCCCAGGACGCCGACGGGCGGCCACACCCCTCGACCCGGCCGGCGTACTCCAGTGGTTGCAAACCGGCGGCGCCACCGGCATCACCCACGCCGCGCAACGCGGCGGACCGCCTCCC
Organism: Rugosimonospora sp.; assembly: GCA_035278125.1. Classification (GTDB taxonomy): domain Bacteria; phylum Actinomycetota; class Actinomycetes; order Mycobacteriales; family Micromonosporaceae; genus DATEJJ01. Next base: position 2,213 of record DATEJJ010000532.1, on the reverse strand, counting down.
GCATACTTCCCCTGAACACTGGTGTCCCGGACCACGGAACGGCAGAGGGGAGGCGCTCCGGTCCACCTCCGCTCTGCCGGGCTGCCGTGGTCAGCCGCCGAGGTGGTAGCCGCTGCCGTACGGGTTGTACCCCGGGTTGGGGTTGCTCGGGGTCAATGCCCTGTTGAGGTCGCCGAGGGCACTGCCGAGGCTCCCGGTGATCGCGCTGGCCGTGGTGGAGGCGACCCCGAACGCGGTGGAGAACCAGCTGACGGCCGTCCCGAATCCCTGTTCAATCGGTCCCCAGAACTTGTTGGTAGTCGCCCCCGACGCGATGCTCCTGGCGATCGGGCTGAGGGCGGTGCCCGCCGCCCCGGCCATGCTGCCGGCGATGCCGAGCTGGCAGCCCAAGCTCCGGAAGCTGTTCACGCAGCTCGACACCGTGTCGACGATGCCGAGCAGCGTTCCCGCGGCCCCGGCGACGTCCCCGAACGGACCGGGGATGAAGGACAGCAGGCCCAGGCCGACCTCGAACGGGCCGCGGTACTTCCACACGAAGGCCGCGGTGTCGTCCAGCCATTGGCCGTTGTTGCCGACGTTGGGGCAGGTCGAGGTGCCGAACCGGCCACAGGTGTGGTCCGGCGCCGCCTTGGCTGGCTGCGCCGGGTGCTGGGCGCGGTACTGCCAGATCTGCCGCGCGTTCTCCTCGTCGTTGAACAGCCGGGCCGGCATCCGGGGGTTGCGCGGCGGGCTCCACGGGTGGGCGGCCCGCCACTGCCAGATCCCCTGGGCGGCGTGCTCGTCGCCGAGCCAACGGGTTGGCGGGCGGTGGTATGCCGGCGGCGGCGGGCTGTACGGGGCGGGGTTCCACGCCGACGGCGGGGTCGGGTGCGCCTGGCAGTCGCCGTCAGGGCAGTGGGTGATCAGGCCGGTCGGATCGCTGTTGGTAGTGGGGTTGTTCTCCGCGTACGCGTACGGGTTGAGGTGCTCCGGATCGTCGGGGTTCAGCAGCCGGTCCACCGAGATGAACCGGCCGGTCGCCGGGTCGTAGTCGCGGGCGCCGAGCCGGGTGAGGCCGGTGCCGTCCTGGATGCCGCCGACGTAGCCGCGGTCACCGGGCCAGCCGGTCGGCGCGGTGCCACGCGGGTTGCCAAACGGGTCGAGCCAGCGCTTGCTGAACGCGAGCGTGCTGGCGGTGACGGCGACGGTGGCGGTGCCGTTCCGGTCGTTCAGCAGGTACTGGACGCCGGCGCCGGTCCGGACCGCGATTGTGCTGCCTCCCTCGGTGTAGTAGCGGGTGCCGGTCTTGGCGCCGCTGGCCGCGTCGACGTGCAGTTCGCCGCCGGGCAGGTAAAGCGTGGTGCCGGCCGGGTCGGTGGCCACCAGCAGGGTGCCGTTCGCGTCGTACACGTAGCCGGTGGTCGTACCGGCCGAGGTGACCGAGGCGAGCCGCTCCTGGGCGTCCCAGCCGAGCTGCTGGGCTGTCCCGCCGGGGCCGGGCCTGGCCGTGGTGTTGCCGGCCGGGTCGTAGCCGTAGCTGTCGGTGTGCTGCTTCCCGTCAGACCCGGTGCTGGTGACGGTCCGCAGCGTGTGCGGCTGGGCCTGGCCAGGGTCGGGATAGGTATAGGTGCTGGCGGTGTCCCCGGCACCGCCGAGCCCGTGCTGGGTGCTGGACGTGCGGTTGCCGGTCGCGTCGTAGCGGTAGCTGGTCCAGTACGGGGCCGGGCCGCCGGTACCCGGGGTCGGCGTGCTGGCACAGCTGCTGTCGGCCGTCCACGCGCCGGCCAGCTGGCGCAGAGTGTTGTATTGGAAACACTGGGTGTCGGTGGTGCTGCCGGCGACCGTGTCGTCGGTCCCGGTGAGGTTGCCGGCCGGATCCCAGTGGTAATGGACGTTGTCGACGGCGGTGCAGTCGGCCTGCTGCGCCGGGGTGCAGCCGGCCGCGCCGCGCGCCAGCTCCCGCTGGGCGAGTGCCTGGGTGGGCCGGCGGGTGGCGTCGTCGTAGTACAGGCTCTGCCACAGCCGGGAGCCGGTGACGCCGAACTGGATGCGGGCCACCTCGTGGTACGGCGTGTAGCTGGTGTCGGTGACGTAGTGCGCGGCGCCGTCGACCGTCGTGACGTCGCCGTCGGTGTTGTAGCCGTCGGTGACGGTCTCCGCGCCGAGGTCGCCCAGCACGGGTAGGGTGGTGGTGGCCGGGCTGCCGTCCGCCTCGTAGGTCTGGCCGGTGGTGT
>DATEJJ010000531.1:0-3558 GCA_035278125.1 Rugosimonospora sp. | reverse complement strand
CAGCGCCGCAGTACCTGCGGCGTCGGGCCGCTGGTCGGCGGGGTCGGCGTGCCCTGGGGTTTGGGGGCGGTCGCGGCGCACCCGGCCAGCACGCCGAGCAGCACGAACGGCAGGCGCCACACCGGGCGCCAGGTATCGTGGCGGGTGCGGTCGCGGGGCTGGCGCGGCGGTCGTCCGCGCGGTGGCGACAGGCGTGGACGAATCACCGCCGGGCCTTCCTCTCCTTATAGTTGCGCAACTTCGCAATCATGATAGTGGGTGTCAAGGATCGTCCGGCGCGCCGCCGCTGTCGTGGGCTCGACCGTCCGCTACCGGCCGATGCCCCGCGGTGGCCCAACCGCGGGGCGACGGGCGGCGCTGGAACGCCGGCCGCACACCGGCAGCCGCATCGGCCGGCAAGCAGTCCACGACCAGCACCGTGCCGCGTCGCGCCAGCCTGGTCCGCGCTGTATGGCCGATCGGTCGCCGTGACATAGTTTGCGCGATTGCGCAAACATAGTCATTGTTGCTGGGGTGTTGCCGTGTGGGGACTGCCCCGCCGCGGTCGCTGGCCGGTCCGCGGGCGGCCGGATCGGGCCCCGCTTGCGTCGGGCGTTTGGCGTGCTGGACGGGTGTTCCCGCATCCTTCATAGCGATACGATTGCGCAATTGAGCGAAGGTGGGCCCTGATGGTGGGGGTGCGCGGTGAGCACCGGGCCGGGTCGTGCGGTGCGTCGATCTGCACGGGTCCGCCGTGATACCGGTGGTGCTGGTATTGATGATGCCGGTGGTGGCGGCTCTGCTGACCATCGGGCTGGTGTCCGGCGTGGCGGCCTGGCCCGGTTGCCTGCGTTGGGTGAGGCGGCACGGATGGCGGGCCACGCGGCGCCGTGTCGACCGGTCCAGCGCCGCCCTTGTCGCTGCTATCGCTGGCCATGGCCGGCGCGGCGAGGCCCGGCTGACCCGGTGGCTGCTCGACGGTCAGGTCAGTACCGGCCAGTACCGGCAAGCGATGGCCGACCTGGCCGCAGACCAGGCGCGCCGCGACCCGGTCCAGCTACCCCCCGACTGGTAGCCCGCGCCACCGTCCTCGGGACCCGGCCCGGGCGACGCACCTGGCACCGCACCCAACGACGCCGACACCATCCGCGCCATCCACCCAAGGCCGCCGTTGCGCGCGCCGGACGACGATCCAGCAAGCCGCCCGGTACCACCCACGTGGACCGCGAACCACCCGCCACGAGCCGATACAGTGCCGGAATCATCCCCGTGGCGGAACCTGTGCGGGTTTCGTGGCGCGCTGCGGTCTCGGCAGGGGCCCGCCGGCGCACGAGGACCACACCACTGGTGCTGCTGCTGGTGAGCCGGCCCGTACCCGCGGCGGTGTTCCTGTTCCTCAACGGCCTGGTCCTGTTGGCCGTGGAATGGTTGCGGCGTGGTCGCCACGACCACGGTGGGGATGCGGCGCGTACCTGTCGGTGCGGCACCTGTTCGATGGTCCCTGGATGGCGATGGTCCGCGCGAGGTCCGTGTCTTCCGCGGGGTGGCCCAGGGCTGCGGGTGAGGCCAGGCTCCGCCGGCGGTGCGGTTTCCTGGCCGTCGTGCGGAGGGCGGAGACCGACGTCGGCGTGGCAGCGCGGGGCGGACCGGCGGCGGGCACCGATATGGTTGCGAGATTGCGCAAACGTCTTCATCATGTGCCGAGAGTCAAGGAGGGTCAGCATGGGTATCTACGCCCACATTCCCCACCCGCATATCGCCTCGCGGCATGCGCAGGGTCCGGTGCGGGTCGCCGACCAGCTCCCGACCGGCAACCCGGTCAGCCGGTTCAACACCCGGGTGGCGGTCGGAGTCACGCGCGTGGTGGGGAGCATGTGGTGCGCGTACGCGTTCGCGTTGTTCGATCTGATCAGCCTGCCCGCCGCGATCCGTGGGGGTGCGGCGGCGATCGTGGCGTGGGTGGCGCAGACGTTCCTGCAGTTGGTCCTGCTGTCGGTCATCATGGTGGGGCAGAACGTGCAGGCGGCCGCGGCGGACAAGCGGTCGGAGGCCACGTACCACGACGCGAGCGCCACCCTGCATGAGGTGGCCCATGTCCAGGAGCACCTGGCCGCGCAGGACCAGCTGTTGACCCGGATCGCGGAGAAGATCGGCCTGGACCCGGTACCCGTCATCCACACCGACGGCGTCGCCGACCCCGCCGACGGGGTGCCGCTGAAGGACAGGTGACGGTGGCGGGGGGAGGCGGCGGGCCGGTCAACAACCGCGGACCGGTTGTGCGTCGAGCATCCGGATCCCCCACACGAGTGGACGGCCAGCGCCGCCTCGTCGGTTCTGTGCCCGTCGCGACTGGTACCCGCGCTGGCCCGGGGGTGGTGTTCTGCGCTGCGCACTCACCTGTGTGTCCTCCCCTCACCGCCGGCATTCGGGTCGCGCCCATCATGAAGACATATGCGCAATATCGCAAAATTCCACGATTGTGCCTCGACTGTAGTCGTCCCGCTCTACTGCCCGGTGTGGACTGTCGATGATTGGCGAACTTGGATGCATATATTTGCGCAATCGTGCAAATCATCTAACATGGGCGCGGAGAGTTGACCCACCCGCCGGTCGGGGCGGCCGTTGCCGCGTACTGCGGTTGGTCAGGGTCAGCGACAACTGTGGTGGATACGGTGGTGAGCGCGGGTGACAGTCGAGCGGGTCGTTGATGTGATCGCCGTGGCCGGCGTCGTCGGTCTCCTCATGCTGGTCAGTGGGGTGGTCGGGATCCGGCGCTCACGCCGACGACGTGACACTGCGCAGGCGAGACCGATCGTCCGGCGGGCAGGGCGGTTCACGCCCTAGCCACAGCGACACCCGGGTCGGGGACGAGCCACCACCGGGCAGGACGCAGCCGGCGATCCGACGCGGCCCGCGGTTGCGGGTGTCTGCTGACGGCGCCGCTGCCCATGGCAGCGGCGCGGTCACTTCTGGTGTCGTGTCCTGATGGCGGGTGTGCCGCCTTTGGCGGTGCGGTCGTCGGACCGCGGGTGTCGCGGTTGCCGTCAGGACGGTCGGCGTGCATGAACCGGGCGGCTGTGCGCCGCTGGGCACCGGCAGGTGGTGGTCGGCCGGGCCGCCGACAATGAGCGCCGCGACCCGGGACGCGAGCCGCCGGATGATAAGCGGACACGTCAGTGGCCCCCGGCGGGCGGTACCTTGGAGTCCATGCGGGATGGCCAGCCGGCTGGCCGACCAGGCCAGGATGCACCCGCGCAACGGCGTGGGCCGGGCGGCCTGGTCTCGGTGGTGTCGGTTGCGGTGGCGGTGTGGTGGCCGTGGTGAACCCGGCCCCGCCCCGCATGTTGTATCAGGGTCTCGGGGTGGGCACCGGGGTGCATGTTCAGGTCACCACCCGGTCCTGCGTGGTCAACCACATCGTCTACCCGATGGCCGACCTGACCCACATTGGCGTGGCCCGCAGTGGTCTGCGCCGCCCGTCGGTACCGGCCACCGCGGGCCTGCTGCTGGCACTGCTCATCCTGATCCTGGCCACGGTGGCCGTCGTGGCCCGGTGGACGATCCGGCTGTCGATCGCGG
>DATEJJ010000530.1:0-8338 GCA_035278125.1 Rugosimonospora sp. | reverse complement strand
GGGCCGCCCGGCGCGGCGAACCGGCTCACCGGCCCGGCGCTGGACTTCTGCCTGCTGGTAACCCAGCGCGCGTACCCGGCCGACCTGGCGCTGGAGCCGGCCGGCCCGGTGGCCCGCGAGTGGCTGGACGTCGCCCAGGCGTTCGCCGGCCCGCCCGGCGGCAAGCGGGAGCGGCTGCCGGAGCCGACATGATCCGGATCGGGAACTTCTCCGGCTTCTACGGCGACCGGTTCAGCGCGTTCCGGGAGATGCTCGACGGCGGGCCGCTCGACGTGCTCACCGGTGACTACCTGGCCGAGCTGACCATGCTGGTACTCGGCCGGGACCGGCTGCGCGACCCGTCCCTCGGGTACGCCCGCACCTTCCTGCGCCAGATGCGCGAGTGCCTGCTCCCCGCGCTGGACAAGGGCGTACGGGTGGTGACCAACGCCGGCGGGCTCAACCCGGAGGGGCTGGTCGCCGCCCTGCGCGAGGTGGCACCCGGCGCCCGGATCGGGTACGTCACCGGCGACGCGCTGGACCGCCCGGGTGCGCTGACCGCCAGCGCGTACCTGGGCGCCTTCGGTATCGCGGAGTGCCTGCGCGCCGGCGCCGAGGTGGTGATCACCGGCCGGGTCACCGACGCCTCGCTGGTGGTCGGGCCGGCGATCGCCCGGTACGGCTGGACCCGCGACGACCTCGACGCGCTGGCCGGTGCCACGGTCGCCGGGCACATCCTGGAGTGCGGTACCCAGGCCACCGGCGGCAACTACGCGTTCTTCACCGAACTCGCGGACGCGCGCCACCCCGGTTTCCCGATCGCCGAGATCGACGCGGACGGCTCCTGCGTCGTCACCAAGCACCCGGGTACCGGCGGTGCGGTCACCACCGAGACGGTCACCGCCCAGCTGCTGTACGAGATCGGTCCGCCCGGGTACCTCGGCCCGGACGTGGTGGCGCACTTCGACTCGATCGCGCTGGCCCAGCAGGCACCCGACCGGGTGGCGGTGTCCGGGGTGCGGGGCTCGCCGCCGCCGGACACGCTGAAGGTGGGCGTGAACCGGCTGGGCGGGTACCGCAACGCGATGACGTTCGTACTCACCGGGCTCGACATCGAGGCCAAGGCACGTCTGGTACGCGAGCAGCTGACCGGGAGCGTCGGCAAGGAGGGGCTGGAGTTCCGGCTCGCGCGTACCGACCACGGGGAGGGCGCGGACACGGAGACGGCGAGCGCGCTGCTGCACGTACACCTGAAGGATGCGGACTCCACGCGGGCCGGGCGGGCCTTCTCGCAGGCCGCGGTGGAGATCGCGCTGGGCTCGTATCCGGGTTGCCACCCCACCACGCCGCCCGCGGACGCGTCGCCCTTCGGCGTCTTCACCGCCGAATACGTCCCCCAGTACGCCGTCCCGCACACCGCCGTCCTCCCCACCGGCGAGGCCGTCTCCATCCCCCCACCCCGCACCGTCAACGAGGCGGCGGCCCCGACGGCCGCCGATGGCCGCGACTTCAACAACGTCGCGGCACCGGCTGGGACGCGGCGGGGTCCACTGGGGACGGTCCTGGGGGCGCGCTCCGGCGACAAGGGTGGCGACGCCAATCTGGGGGTATGGGCGCGCAGCGACGCCGGGTTCCGGTGGCTGCGCGGATTCCTGAGTACGCAGCGGCTGCGCGAACTGCTGCCCGAGGCGGCGGCGCTGCCCGTCGAGCGGTACGAGCTGCCCAACCTGCGCGCACTGAACTTCGTCCTCAGTGGACTGCTCGGCGAGGGCGTGGCCGCCTCGACGCGGTTCGACCCGCAGGCGAAGGCGCTGGGCGAACTGCTGCGCTCCCGCGTCGTGGACATCCCCGAGGAGCTGTGGTGAACCCGTTCGACACGCCGGAGCGGCGGGCGCTGCGCGAGCTGACCCGGCGCTTCGCCGAGCGGGAGGTACGGCCGCACCTCGACGGATGGGAGCGGGCCGGGCGGGTACCGCGCGAGCTGCACCTGGCGGCCGGAAAGGCGGGGCTGCTCGGGCTCGGGCTGACCGAGGGGGACCTGATCGACTCGGCCGTGGTCACCGAGGAGCTGATCCTGGCCGGCGGCTCCTCCGGCCTGGTGGCGGCGCTGTTCACGCACGCCATCGCAGTACCGCACATGATCGTGGCGGGTGACCCGGAGCACCGCGACCGGTACGTGCTGCCCGCCGTGGCCGGCGAGAAGATCGGCGCGCTCGCGGTCACCGAACCGGACGGCGGCTCGGATGTGGCAGCGATCCGCACCACCGCCGTACGCGACGGCGGTCACTACACCGTCAACGGCAGCAAGACGTACATCACCAGCGGCGCCCGTGCCGACTTCGTGACCACGGCGGTACGCACCAGCGATGGCGTATCGCTGCTCGTAGTGGACGCCGGTACGCCCGGCTTCACGGTGACCCGCACGCTGGACAAGATGGGGTGGCACTGTTCGGACACGGCCGAGCTGTCCTATGTGGACGTACGGGTGCCGGCCGGCAACCTCGTCGGCGAACAGGGCAGTGGCTTTGTCCAACTCATGACACACTTCACCGCCGAGCGGCTGTCCCTTGCCGTGCAAGCGTACGCGACCGCGCAGCGCTGCCTGGACCTGACCCTGGCCTGGTGCCGCACGCGGCAGACCTTCGGCCGGCCGCTCGTGTCCCGGCAGGCTATCAGGCACCGGCTGGCGGAGATGGCAAGAATCACCGACGTCGCCCGAACGTATGTGAGGCAAGTGTTGGTACGTGTCGCGTCGGGTGAACGAGTCGTTAGCGAGGTGGCGATGGCCAAGAACACCGCGGTCGGGGCGTGCGACCACGTCGTGGACCAGGCTGTGCAGCTGCACGGCGGCTTCGGCTATCTCCGCGATGCCGAGGTCGAGCGGCACTACCGCGACGCCCGGATCCTGGGCATCGGCGGCGGCACCACCGAGATCATGAACGAGATCATCGCGAGGCAGTTGGAGCTCGAAGACACATGCCGATCTTGAGTACCGCCGTCGACAGCCGCGCCGCGTCCTATGTGGAGAACCGGGACGCCATGCTCGCCCGCCTGGCCGAGCTGGACGCCGCGCTGGACGCGGCCCGGGCCGGCGGCGGGGAGAAGTACACCGCCCGGCACCACGCACGCGGCAAGCTGCTGCCGCGCGAGCGCATCGAGCTGCTGGTGGACCGGGACTCGCCGTTCCTGGAGCTGTGCGCGGTGGCGGCGTGGGGTACCGACTACCCGACCGGGGCCAGCGTGGTGGGTGGCATCGGCGTGGTGGAGGGTGTGGAGTGCGTCATCGTCGCGAATGACCCGACGGTACGCGGCGGCGCGGTCAACCCGTACACGCTGAAGAAGACCCGGCGGCTGGGCCAGATCGCGGCGCAGAACCGGCTGCCGCTGATCAACCTGGTCGAGTCCGGCGGTGCCGACCTGCCGGCCCAGGCGGAGATCTTCATCCCCGGCGGCGCCGCGTTCCGCGACCTGACCGCGGCGAGCGCGGCGCGGCGGCCGACGATCGCGGTCGTCTTCGGCAACGCCACGGCGGGCGGCGCGTACGTGCCGGGCATGTCCGACTACACGATCTTCGTACGCGACCAGGCGAAGGTGTTCCTGGCCGGCCCGCCGCTGGTGAAGATGGCCACCGGCGAGGAGACCGACGACGAGTCGCTGGGTGGTGCGTACATGCACGCGACCCGGTCCGGGCTGGCCGACTTCCTGGCGGAGGACGAGCGCGACGGCATCCGCCTGGCCCGCCAGTGCGTGCGCCGGCTCAACTGGCGCAAGGCGGGACCCGAGCCGCGCGGCGCCGGGCACCCGCCCAAGTACGACCAGGAGGAGCTGCTCGGCATCCCGTCCAGCGACCCGCGTACCCCGTTCGACCCGCGGGAGATCCTGGCCCGAATCCTGGACGGCAGCGAGTTCGACGAGTTCAAGCCGCGCTACGGCGGCGCGCTGGTGACCGGCTGGGGCGAGCTGCACGGGTACCCGGTCGGGGTGCTGGCAAACGCGCGCGGGGTGCTGTTCTCCGAAGAGGCGCAGAAGGCGGCCCAGTTCATCCAGCTCGCCAACGCGTCCGACACCCCGCTGCTGTTCCTGCAGAACACGACGGGTTACATGGTCGGTTCGCAGTACGAGCAGGCCGGCATCATCAAGCACGGCGCACTGATGATCAACGCGGTGAGCAACTCCACCGTACCGCACCTGACCGTCAACGTGGGCGCCTCGTACGGCGCCGGCAACTACGGCATGTGCGGCCGGGCGTACGAGCCGCGGTACCTGTTCACCTGGCCCAACGCGAGGTCTGCCGTGATGGGTGCGGCGCAGCTGGCCGGCACGCTGGAGATCGTGGCCCGCCAGTCGGCCCGCGCGCGGGGGCAGGAGTTCGACGAGGAGTCGGCGGCGGCGGTACGGCAGCTGGTCGAGCAGCAGATCGACCAGGAGTCCGCCGCGCTGTACCTGTCCGGCCGGCTCTACGACGACGGCGTTATTGACCCGCGCGACACCCGCACCATCCTCGGCGCCGCGCTATCGAGTATCCACAGTGGACCCGTCAAGGGCGCGCCGAGCTTCGGCGTGTTCCGGTTGTGAGGTTACAGCTAAATGATTAAGCGGCTTCTGGTCGCCAACCGGGGCGAGATCGCCCGGCGCGTCTTCGCCACCTGCCGGACGAGCGGCATCGAGACGGTCGCGGTGTACTCCGACGCGGACACCTGCGCGCCACACGTGCGCGACGCTGACTACGCGGTACGCCTGCCCGGCCACGCGCCGTCCGCCACGTACCTGCGTGGCGACCTGCTCGTCGCGGCGGCGCTGGCGGCGGGCGCGGACGCGATCCACCCGGGCTACGGCTTCCTCTCCGAGAACGCGGAGTTCGCCACCGCCGTGCTGGACGCCGGCCTCACCTGGATCGGCCCGCCACCCAAGGCGATCGCCACCATGGGCTCGAAGCTGGCCGCCAAGCAGCTGCTGACCGACGTCGGCGTGCCCACCCTGCCCAGCTACCCGGACGCCGGCTACGTGGACCAGTTCCCGGTGCTGGTGAAGGCGTCCGCGGGCGGCGGCGGGCGGGGCATGCGCGTGGTCCGCGATCCCGACCTGCTGGACGACGCGATCGCCGCCGCCAGCCGGGAGGCGCAGGCCGCGTTCGGCGACGGTACGGTCTTCTGCGAGCCCTATGTGGACGGTGCGCGCCACATCGAGGTGCAGATCTTCGCGGACGCGCACGGCAACGTCATCCCGTTCGGCGAGCGCGAATGCTCCGTGCAGCGCCGGCACCAGAAGCTCATCGAGGAGACCCCCTCGCCCGCGGTACACGCGGACCTGCGCGAGGAGCTGTGCCGGGCGGCGATGGCCGCGGCACAGGCGGTCGGGTACGTCGGCGCCGGTACCGTGGAATTCCTGCTCACCCCGTCGGGTGAGTTCTACTTCCTGGAAATGAACACGCGGCTGCAGGTGGAGCACCCGGTCACCGAGTGCGTGTCCGGTGTGGACCTGGTACGCCTGCAGCTGCTGGTGGCCGAGGGCGGCACGCTCCCGTACGCCGGCCCACCCCCGATGCGCGGACACGCCATCGAGGCGCGTCTGTACGCGGAGGATCCGGCGAACGCCTGGCTACCGTCCACCGGCTCGCTGCACCGGTTCGACATCCCCGGCGTGAACGCCGAACTCGGCCCGATGATCCAGCCCGGGCTGCGGCTGGACTCGGCCGTGGAGACCGGCTCGACCGTGGGCATCCACTACGACCCGATGCTGGCCAAGCTGATCGCCTGGGCGCCGTCGCGCACCGAGGCGGCGCGGCTGCTGTCCAGCGCCCTGGCCCGGGCGCAGATCCACGGCGTGGTCACCAACCGGGACCTGCTGGTGCGGGTACTGCGGCACCCGGCCTTCGGCGCCGGCGACACCGACACCGCCTTCCTGGACGATCACCCCGAGGTGTTCGTACCGCTGGCGTCCTCAATGGACACCGCGAAACTGTCCTGCCTCGCGGCCGCGCTGGCCGGTGCCGCCGCCCGCCGGGAGTGCGCGCCGGTACTCGGCGGGCTGCCCAGCGGGTGGCGCAACGTAGGCGGCATCCCGCAGGCGGTCGGGTACGACGGTCCCACCGGCCCGGTCGAGGTGGCGTACCGGTTCGACCGCGGCGGCACCCTGGAATACTGGTCCGTACGCGCCGCGGAGCGCTCCGAGGCCGGCGTACCCAGTGCCGAGCCCGCCCTGGACGCCGAGGACCACCCGGCCGTCACCGTGGTCAGCGCGGCACCCGACCGGGTCAGCCTCGACGTGGCCGGGGTACGCGTGGACTTCGCCGTACACCAGGTCGGTGACGTGTCCTATGTGGACAGCTCGGAGGGTTCGGTGACCCTGACCGAGCTACCCCGGTTCGTCGTACCCGCCACGACCGTCGCACCCACCGACGACTGGGACGGCGCGATCCCGCTCGCCACCGCCGGCGAAGGCTCCCTGCTGGCCCCGCTGCCCGGCGCGGTCGGCCGGGTACTCGTCGTGCCCGGTCAGCGGGTACACGCCGGGGAACTGCTGCTCACCCTGGAGGCCATGAAACTCGAACACCCCATGCACGCACCCGCCAGCGGGGTGGTCGCTGAGTTGCCGGTCAGCGCCGGTACCCAGGTCGACCCCGGCACCGTACTGGCGGTGATCACCCCCGAGTAACCGCGTACCACCCCTCCCGAAAGGTCCACAATGGACTTCGACTACACCCCCGAGCAGCTGCTACTCCGCGACGCGGTGTCCGCCCTGGCCCGCCGGTACGGGCACGAGTACTTCGTCCGCAAGGCGAAGACCGGCCAGCACACCACCGAACTGTGGGCCGAGGCCGGCCGGCTCGGGTACCTCGGCGTGAACCTGCCCGAGGCGTACGGCGGCGGTGGTGGCGGCATCACCGAACTCGCCATCGTCGCCGAGGAACTCGCCGCCGCCGGCTGCCCGCTGCTGCTCCTCGTCGTCTCGCCCGCCATCGCCGGTACCATCATCGCGAAGCACGGCACCGAGGCGCAGCGCAAGCAGCACCTGCCCGGCCTGGCCGACGGCTCGCAGAAGATCGTGTTCGCGATCACCGAACCGGAGGCGGGCTCCAACTTCCACCGCCTCGGCACCGTAGCCACCCGCGACGGCGGCGACTGGCTGCTGACCGGCCGGAAGTGCTTCATCTCCGGCGTGGACGAGGCCAACCACATCCTCGTCGTCGCCCGTACCGCCGACGAGGCCAGCGGGCGGCTCAAGCCGGCGCTGTTCGTGGTACCCGCCGACGCGCCCGGGCTGACTCGCTCCCAACTGGAGATGGAGATCGTCTCGCCGGAGAACCAGTGGCTGCTGTACCTCGACGGGGTACGCCTACCCGCCGACGCGCTGGTCGGCGACGCCGATACCGGCCTGCCCGCGCTCTTCTCCGGCCTCAATCCGGAGCGGATCACGGTCGCCGCGATGGGCGCCGGCACCGCGCGGTACGCCCTGGAGCGCGCGTCCGCGTACGCCACCACGCGCCAGGTCTGGGGCCGCCCCATCGGTGCCCACCAGGGCGTGGCGCACCCGCTCGCGCACGCGCAGATCCAACTGGAGCTGGCCAAACTGATGGTCACCAAGGCCGCCACGCTCTACGACGCCGGTCGTGACGTCGAGGCCGGCGCCGCCGCGAACACGGCCAAGTACGCCACCGCCGAGGCCGCCGCGCTCGCCGTCGACACGGCCGTCCAGGTGCTCGGCGGCAACGGCATGACGACGGAGTACGGGGTGGCAACGCTGATCGGCTCGGTACGCGCCGGACGCATCGCCCCGGTATCCCGCGAGATGATCCTGAACTTCGTCGCCCAGCACGTCCTCGGCCAGGCCAAGTCCTACTAGCGCCGCAGCCGGCGGCGCCCGGCCGGGTTGATCGCCAGTTGCCGGCAGATCGCGGACTCACCTTGACGTTCTGCCGGCAGGTTCAGATCGTGGCCGAGGCGCGGCACCTTAGTTGTTCCGCACCGCCGGCTGGCTCTGGCCGTCCGGACTGTCCTGATGCGACGAGCCACCGCCGGGTGGACCGACCACGACCGGGTGGGGCGGGCCGGCCGGCTGCGTGGTCCGGTGCGTCAGCCCGTACCAGGTGGCCCCGCCGACAAGCAGCACGAACACGACGACGGCGACGCCGATGATCAGGAAAAGCCAGCGGGATCGGCGCGGCTGCCCGGATTCCGGGCTCACCACGCGCTGCTGCGGCACGAAGCCGACGGCCTGCGCTGGCGGGCCCCAACGCGTTCCGCTCCCGGGCACCGGGTAGTAAGGGATGCCCTGTTGCCGGGGTGGTGTGTAGGTCTGGGACGGGGTGACCGGGTAGGTCGCCGCGATCGGCGGAGTCGGCCCGGACCACGCCGCCTGG
>DATEJJ010000529.1:0-4705 GCA_035278125.1 Rugosimonospora sp. | reverse complement strand
GAGCAGCAGCCGCTCCCCGGCGCGCAGCCGCGCGACATCGGCGGCGTGGTGCCCCTCAGGACCGTCCAATGTGAACAGTCCACACTCAGGTAGCTCCTCGACGAGAAAAAGGGCCAGGCTCACGTTAAGCCTGCTGGTTCGCTGCGCTCACGCGTGGCCGTTGAAGGCGTCTCGCATGCGGGAGAAGAAGCCGCCCTGCTTGGTCAGCTCCGCGACCTCCTCGCCGCGGGCCTTGGCGAACTCCCGCAGCAGCGCCTCCTGCTGGCTGTCCAGCTTCGTCGGGGTACGCACGTCGAGGTGGACGAACAGGTCGCCGCGCCCGCTGCCCCGCAGGTGCGGTACCCCCTTGCCCTTGATGCGCAGCATCGAACCCGGTTGGGTACCCGAGCGCACCTCCACCATCTCCTCGCCGTCCAGCGTCTTGATGGTCAGCCGGGTGCCCAGCGCCGCCGCCGTCATCGGTACCGTGACCCGGCAGTGCAGGTCGTACCCCTTGCGGGAGAAGATGTCGTGCGGCCGTTCGTGGATCTCCACGTACAGGTCGCCGGGCGGGCCGCCACCGGGGCCCACCTCGCCCTGGCCGGCGAGCCGGATACGCATCTGGTCCTCGACGCCGGCCGGGATCTTCACGGTGAGCGTGCGCCGGGTGCGTACCCGCCCGTCACCGGCGCAGGTGGGGCAGGGCGACGGGATGACCGTCCCGTACCCGCCGCAGGCGCCGCAGGGGCGGGACGATACCACCTGGCCGAGGAAGGTGCGCTGTACCGTCTGCACCTCGCCCCGCCCGCCGCACACCTCGCAGGTGGCCGGCCGGGTGCCCGCGGCGGTACCGGCGCCGTGGCAGGTCTGGCAGAGCACCGCGGTGTCCACGGTGATCGGTGCCTCCACCCCGAACGCGGTCTCGTGCAGCTCCAGCGGCAGCGGCAGGATCGCGTCGGCGCCCGGGCGGGTACGCGGCCGGGGGCCGCGCGCCGTGGTGGAGCCGAAGAACGCGTCCATGATGTCCTGGAACCCGACGAACGGGCCACCCGCCCCGGGGCCGGGCCCGCCGCCACCGGGCGCGAGCGGGTCGCCACCGAGGTCGACGATCTGGCGCTTCTGGTCGTCGGAGAGCACCTCGTACGCGGCGTTGATCTCCTTGAACCGCTCCTGCGCGCTCGGATCAGGGTTCACGTCCGGGTGGTACTGCCGTGCGAGCTTGCGGTACGCCCGCTTGATGTCGTCGGCAGTCGCGTCCCGCGGAACGCCCAGAATGCCGTAGTAGTCCTTGGCCACTGCGTCCTGTGCCCTCATTCGCCTAACTAGTTTTGCGCCAGCAGTTCGCCTACGTAGCGTGCCACGGCGCTGACCGTGGCGATCGTGGCGGGGTAGTCCATCCGGGTCGGGCCGAGTACGCCCATCCCACCCACCGCGGTGTTGCGCGGACCGTACCCGGTGCTCACCACCGAGGTGACCCGCAGGTGCTCGATCTCGTTCTCGTCCCCGATGAGCACCCGGGTGACCGTGGGGTCCGGCTCGATCGCGATCAGCTTGAGCAGGATGACCTCCTCCTCCAGCGCCTCCAGGATGGGGCGTAGGGAGCCCTGAAAGTCGAACAGCCCGCGGGCCAGGTTGGCGGTGCCGGCCAGCGCCAGCCGCTCGTCGGTGCGCTCGACCAGCGTCTCCAGCAGCACCGAGGACAGCGCGGCCACGGCCGTACGCCGGGTCGGCTCGGCCTCGTCCACCAGCGCCTGCACCAGCGCCGGCGTCTCGGCCAGGTGCTTGCCGCTGAGCTTCTCGTTGATCGTGGTACGCAGCTCGGTGACCTCGGCGTCGGGCATCGGTGTCGGCAGTTCGACCAGCCGCTGCTCCACCCGGCCGGTATCGGTGATCATGACGAGCATCAGCCGGGTGGTGGAGATCGGTACCAGCTCCAGGTGCCGCACGGCGGACCGGGACAGGCTCGGGTACTGCACCACCGCGACCTGCCGGGTCAGCTGGGCGAGCAGCCGTACCGTGCGGTGCACCACGTCGTCCAGGTCCACGGCGCCGAGCAGGAAGCGCTCGATGGCCCGCCGCTCCGCCGGGGACAGCGGCTTGATCGTGGACAGCTTGTCCACGAACAGCCGGTACCCGCGGTCGGTGGGTACCCGGCCGGCGCTGGTGTGCGGCTGGCGGATGTAGCCCTCCTCCTCCAGCACGGCCATGTCGTTACGCACCGTGGCCGGCGACACCCTCAGGTGGTGCCGCTCCACCAGCGCCTTGCTGCCGACCGGCTCCTGGGTGGCCACGTAGTCCTCGACGATGGCGCGCAGGACATCGAGCTTACGGTCGTCGAGGGCCACTGCCTCTTCCTCCCGTCCCGCGCTCGTCGGCTGTTCAGGTAACTGGCACTCCGCGTTAATGAGTGCCAGTTTACGTCGGGACGCCACCCGTACGCGATCGTCAAAACGGCGCCGGGTACGCCGTCCGGCGCGAAACTTGGCGGCAATTCACGCGCTGTGCTGGCGCTGGTTGATCCGTACACCTACGGTGTCGCACATGACCCAACCACCCAACCAGTATCCTCCGGGCCCCCCGAACCCGGACGTACCTCCTGAGCAGGGCGGGTACCCCCCTCCGCCGCAGTCAGGCTACCCGCCGCCGGCGCCGCCGCCCGGGTACCCCCCGACGGGAGGCGGCTACCCACCGTCAGGTGGCGGCTACCCGCCACCGGCACCCGGCTACCCGCCCGCGCCACCGCCGCCGGGCTACGCCAGCAACGACGAGAAGACCTGGGCTCTGGTCAGCCACTTCGGCGGGGCGGGCGGCACGCTGCTCTGCGGCGGGCTACTCGGCTTCGTCCCGGCGCTGATCGCCTACCTGACCAAGGGCAAGGAGTCGCCGACGATCAGGGCGCACTCGACCGCCGCCCTGAACTTCTTCATCCCGCTCGCCGGCGTCGCGCTGGTCCTCCTGGTCCTGCGGGTCTGCAACGGCTTCATCAACCTGGGCGTGCTCGGCACCCTGATCGGTCTGGTCCTGCTGCTGGCCGAGGTCGCCGTGTGGGTGGGCGGCGTGGTCATCGGGATCGTGGCCGGCATGAAGGCCAACGAGGGCACGCTGTACAAGTACCCGGTGTCGTACCCGATCATCAAGTGAGGCTTCTCCCGGGCACCCGCGCGGGCGCCCGGGAGAAGACCCGTCCGTCAGGGCAGCAGGTCGCGGACCACCGCGTCGGCGAGCAGGCGGCCGCGTAGGGTCAGCACGGCCACGCCGCCGGCGTACGCCCTCGGCTCCAGCAGCCCGTCCTCGCGCGCCCGCACCGCCGAGGCCCGACCCGGCTCGTCCAGAGTAGACAGTGGCAGCCCGCTGGCCAGGCGCAGCCGCAGCAGTACGTCCTCGACGTGGCTCTGCTCCGCGGTGAGCACCTCCCGGGCGTGCCCGGGCGAGGCGGCCGACGCCAGCCGGGCCGCGTACGAGCCCGGGTGTTTCACGTTCCACCAGCGCACCCCACCCACGTGGCTGTGCGCGCCCGGCCCCAGCCCCCACCAGTCCCCGCCGGTCCAGTAGAGCAGGTTGTGCCGGCACTGGGCGCCCGGCGAGCGGGCCCAGTTGGACACCTCGTACCAGGCGAAGCCGGCCTCGCCGAGGGCGTACTCCGCGGCCAGGTAGCGGTCGGCGGCCACGTCCTCGTCCGGGTACGGCAGCTCGCCGCGGCGGATCCGGGCGGCGAGCCGGGTCCCGTCCTCGACGATCAGGGCGTACGCGCTCACGTGGTCCACGCCCGCGTCGACCGCGTCGGCCACCGACCGGGCGAAGTCGACCGCCGTCTCCCCCGGCGTGCCGTAGATCAGATCCAGGTTGACGTGGGCGAAGCCGGCCTCGCGCGCCTCCACCGCCGCGCGCGGCGCGCGCCCCGGCGTGTGCCGGCGGTCCAGCAGCGCGAGCACGTGCGGCGCCGTCGACTGCATGCCCAGCGAGATCCGGGTGTACCCGGCGGTGCGCAGCCGGCGCAGCGTGTCCGGGTCCACCGACTCCGGGTTCGCCTCGGTGGTCACTTCGGCGTCCGGGGCGAGCCCCCACGCGTCGTCGATACCGGCCAGGATCCGGCCCAGCTCGTCCGGGTCCAGGAGGGTGGGGGTACCGCCGCCGACGAAGACCGTGTCCACCCGGGGCGGTGCCGGATCCAGCACCCGCTTCGCCAGCGCCAGCTCGGCGAGCACCGTGTCCACGTACCCATCCGGGCTCACCCCGTCCGCCGCCGTGTACGTGTTGAAGTCGCAGTACCCGCAGCGCGAGGCGCAGAACGGCACGTGCACGTACACGCCGAAGCCACGGTGGCCCACCGCGGCCAGGGCGCTGCCGGGCAGCTCACCGGAGCGCGGCACGGGGTCCCCTTCGGGCAGCACGGCAGGCATGCTTCTAGTCTGCCCGGCATGGAGAGTCTGATCCGCACGGCGGTGGCGGGCGGGGTGGCCACGGTGACCCTGGACAGCCCGGCCAACCGCAACGCCCTGTCCACGCCGCTGGTCGAGGAGCTGCTCGCGGCGCTCACCACGGCCACCGCCGACCCGGCGGTCCGGCTGATCGTGCTCAGCCATACCGGCCCGGTGTTCTGCTCCGGCGCGGACCTCAAGGAGACGGCGGCGGCCACCGCCTCCGGCAACATCCCGATCAGCCGGCTGGGCGAGGTGCTCGCCGCGATCTGGGACTGCCCGAAGCCGGTGCTGGTCCGGGCCGGCGG
>DATEJJ010000528.1:0-20415 GCA_035278125.1 Rugosimonospora sp. | reverse complement strand
ACCGGCGGGCGGGAGCACCTCGTGACCGTGGTCCTGATCGACCCCGACGCCGTGCCGCCGTGCGAGCTGGAGCTGCCGTACGCCAAGGAGATCGCGCGCGTCCGCACGCACCGCGCCGAGGGCGGGGATGACCTCTGCGTGGAGTGCGGCTGGCACTGGCCCTGCGCCAGCTACTTCCAGGCCCGGTACACGCTGATCCGGGCGAGGGTGAACCCGGCCCTGTGGGCGGCGCCGTGGCCGCAGACGTGGCGCACGCGGTGGGGCGACCCGACGCCGTGACCGCAGGTGGCGCGGGTGCCCATCCTCACCACCTTCCGCGCCCAGCCACCGATCTCGACACCCAAATCCCGGTAGATCACACTGTGCTCGCCGCACGCCGATCCCGGCGCCGGCCAGGTATGCGGAACCGGGGCCTGCGGAGTTAAGGGTTGTGAGCAGCGAGCAGACGGAGTTCGCGGAGTTCTTCCGGACCGGCTGGGAGCCCTGCGTCCGGGCGGTGCTGGCGGTTGTCGGCAGCCCCGCGCTGGCCGAGGACCAGGTGGCGGAGGCGTTTGCGCGGGCCTGGTCGTCCTGGCGTACCGTCAGCCGGCATCCGGCGCCCCGAGCGTGGGTGGTCCGGACGGCGTTGAACTCGGGGGCGTCATGGTGGCGGCGCCGTAGGCGTGAGATACCGCTGGGTGACTACGACAGGGCTGTCCCCGCGATAGCCGGTGGCGGGCTCGACGCGGCCTTGCTGGCAGCGATTGGACGTCTGACGCCACGGCAACGGGAAGTGCTCGCGCTGCGCATCTTCCTCGATCTGGACAACGACACGATCGCCCGGCACCTCGGCATCGAGGCGGGCACCGTGCGGATGCACATGTCCCGGGCCGTCGCCGCGCTACGCCACGAGCTGACCCTTACCAACACCACGGAGGCCGGTCGATGAACAGCTACGACGACATCAACGACGACGACGTACTGCGGGCCACTTCCGCAGCCCTGGCCGCGATCCCGCTGGCCCAGCCGCCGGATCCGCACGCCATCATGACCAGAGGTCGCGCCCGCCGGCGCACCCGGCTGACCATCGCCGGGGTGGCGGCCAGCGCCCTGGTCGCCGCCGGTGCGGCCGGCCTGCTCGACCGGGTCAACGCCGCCCACACACCCGGCACCACGGGGCCGCTCCAGCCTTCAGCCTTCACCCTGGTCAAGTATGCCGACGGTACATCGGCGCTGACGTTGCACTGGGACACGATCTTCAATCCTGACGAGCTGCAACAGGCGCTTGCGCGCAACGGCATCCCCGCCCTCGTCAAAATCAACGCCTCCTGCTCGTCGTACCCGACGCCTCCCTCGGCCGAGAGCGTCGGAGTCATCTCGTATCGGCTGCCCAACGGCGCCCCGGTGCCATTCAGAAGCTTCCCCCGCCGGACGGCGGGCTCCCATCCGGGCGACCGCAACCAGGAACGAGTCAACGAGCTGATAGTCATCAATCCAGCCGCGCTGCCCAGCGGAGCCGAACTGTTCTTCGACTACCTCGACGACAACCACCAACTCATCAGTGGCCTGATCTACGCGAACTCCTACGCCTGCACGAGCGGCACGCCCAACTCCTCGACGGGGCATGGCGGCCAGGTCAGGACGCGATGAGCAGTTCGCCGACCTCGGCGGCGAGTTGTGCGTGGGCCGCGCCGGACAGCCCTCCGTCCGTGACGAGGAACTCCGCGTTGCGTAGCTGGGCGATCGTGGAGATGCCGACCACCTCCCACTTGGTGTGGTCGGCGACCACCACGAGGCGCCGGCCGGCGGCCACCAGCGCCCGGTCCGTCTCCGCCTCCATCAGGTTGGGGGTGGTGAATCCGGCGTGCGTGCTCATGCCGTGTACGCCGAGGAAGAGCATGTCCACGTTCAGCGAGCGGATGATGCTGACCGCGAAGGGGCCGACGAGGGCGTCGGAGGGGGTACGGATACCGCCGGTCAGGACGACCGACTGGTCCGGCCGGCCGCCCTGGTAGAAGATGTCGGCGGCCGGTACGGAGTTGGTGAGCACGGTCAGCCCCGGGATGTCCAGCAGGTGCTCGGCCAGCATGCACGTGGTGGTACCGGCGGACAGTGCGATCGCGGTACCCGGTGCCACCAGCTTGGCCGCCGTGCGCGCGATCGCCTCCTTCTCGGGCTGCTGGCGTACCTGTTTCGCGGCGAACCCCGGTTCGTCGGTCGAGTGTTGGAACGCCGCCGTGGCGCCCCCGTGTACCCGTGCCACCATGCCCCGCTCCGCCAGCACCTCCAGATCGCGGCGGATCGTCATGTCGGAGACGCCGAACTCGCGTACCAGATCGCCGACGCGTACCCCGCCCAGGCGTTGAACCATCTCGTGTATGGCTTGCTGACGCTGCTGGGCGAGCATCACTCCTCCTTGGCGCGCAGTACGGCGACCCCACCGGCGGGAAGGGTCAGGATCGAGCCGATTTCGTCACCGGTGAGCATGTCAGTGCCGGTGGCGGGGACCCGGATCGTGTGGTCGCCGTGGTTGAGCAGGAACAGGTAGCTCGTGCCGTCCGGGTGGCGGCGCCGCACCGCCTCCACGTCCGGACCGAGCGCGTTCCCGCCGAGGAGGACCGGTCGCACCCCGGCCTGCTCGGACACGTCACGGATGAGCCGGGCGAGGTCCGGCTCGGGCAGCCGGGTGCCGAGGTACCAGGCGGTTCCGGTGCCGTACCGGTTACGGGTGAGTGCCGGGCAACCGGGTACCGGCGGGTCCAGGTGGGTGGCGAGCACCGTCGCGGTGGTCGCCCGGCCGCGCTCCGCCCAGATCGTGCCGGTACCACCGTCGGAAAGCGCGACGTGCTGCCCGGAAAGCAGCGGGAAGAACTCTTCCACGCGGATGCCGAGCAGGTCCGCGAAGGCGCCGGGGTACCCGCCCAGCCGCGCCCGGTCGTACTCGTCCACGATCCCGCTGTAGGCCCCGACGAGCACCGTACCACCTCCGTCCACATAGGACTTGAGGTTGGCCGCCGTCGCGTCGGATACGAGGTACAGGGCGGGTACGAGCACGAGCCGGTACCGTGAAAGGTCCTGTGCCGGGTGCGCGAAGTCGGTCGTGATGCCGCTGCGCCAGAGCGTGGCGTGCCAGCGGCGCAGCTCTGCGAAGCACGTCATGTCGACGCTCGGCTGGCTCGGCGCCTCCTGCGCCCACCCGCTGGCGTAGTCGAAGACGACGGCCACGTCGGCGTCCACTGTGGACCCGGCGACCTCGCCCAGGCGGTCCAGTGCGGCACCGAGTTCGCATACCTCGCGCCAGATCTTCGTGTCCGTACCGGCGTGCGGCAGCATCGCGGAGTGCCACTTCTCCGAACCTGCCCGCGCGGCGCGCCACTGGAAGTACATGACCCCTTCGCTGCCCCGGGCCACGTGGCCGATGCTGTTGCGCAGCAACTGACCCGGTGTCTTGGCGGCGTTGCGGGGCTGCCAGTTCACCGCACTCGTGGAGTGCTCCATGAGCAGCCAGGGCCCGCCCGCGTAGCCGCGCGTGAGGTCGGAGGCGAAGGCCACGTCGATCTGGCTCTCCGGGTCGGCGGCGGTGAGGTAGTGGTCATTGGAGACCACGTCCAGTTCCGGCGCCCAGCGCCAGTAGTCCAGGTCGGTCCGCAGCGCCGCCATCAGGTTCGTGGTCACCGGGATCGCGGGGGTGTGGCGCTTGAGCACGTCGCGCTCGGACCGGTACAGTGCCAGCAGCGCGTCCGAGGAGAACCGCCGGAAGTCGAGTTCCTGGCCCGGGTTGTGGAACGCGGGGGTGGCGCGCGGCGGCAGGATCTCGGCCCAGTCGCCGTACCGTTGCGACCAGAAGTCCGTACCCCAGGCGTCGTTGAGCGCCTCCAGGCTGGCGTACCGCTCCCGGAGCCAGTCCCGGAACGCGGTCGCGGACCGGTCGCAGTAGCAGCGCGGGACGTGGCAGCCGTACTCGTTGTTCACGTGCCACATGGCGAGCGCGGGGTGCTCGCCGTACCGGCCGGCCAGCTGCTCCACGAGCTCGATCGCGGCCGCCCGGTACGCCGGTGAGCTGGGGCAGTACGCCTGCCGGCTGCCGTAGGTGAGGCGCCGCCCGTCCTGGTCGACCGGCAGCGAGTCCGGGTACGCCCGGGAGAACCACGGGGGCGGGGACGCTGTCGCGGTGGCCAGGTCGGCGGCGATGCCGTGCCCGGCGAGCAGGTCCAGCACCTCGTCGAGCCAGCCGAAGTCGTACCGGCCGGGTGCCGGGTTCAGCCGTGCCCAGCTGAACACACCGACGGTGACCAGGTTGACCCGCGCCTCCCGCATCAGCGCGACGTCTTCCCGCCAGACGTCGGACGACCACTGTTCCGGGTTGTAGTCGCCGCCGAGGCAGAGCAGTCCGGCCCGAGGAGGGTACATTGCCATGTGTTCAGACTGGAGTCTTGATCTACCGCTAGTCAACAATAAAGAACACTGACCTGATCGCGGCCGTCCGGCCGGGCACCTCCCCGGGCGCTCCGCCTGACCCGCTGATCACAGCCGTAACAACGACGACCGGCTAAGTCACGATGTCGAAACGTACATGATTCACCCTCTTGACAAGGTGTGGCGGGCCGCATTGGACTGTGGTGAGTTTCGAAGGGTTGCGTTGGATTGGCGGAGCAACTCGTAACGAAGAACGCAAGGAGGGGTAAATGAAGCAGTCCCTGCCCCATCAGTCATCGTTGTCTATTTCGCCTCTTGTGTCCCGCAGGTCGCTCCTGCGGGGTGCGGCGCTCGGCGCCGGTGCCCTCGCCGTTCCGGCGGCGCTGGCCGCGTGCGGCAGCAGCAAGAGCGGTAGTAGCGGTACGTCGGGTACGACCAACAAGACGGTCAGCTTCGGCTCGAACTACTCGGACGCGGTACCGAAGAAGGCGGTCGCGGACGTGATGGCCAAGTTCCACACGGACAAGGGCTTCACGGTCAATGTGAACACAGTCGATCACAACTCGTTCCAGGAGAACATCAACCGATACCTCAAGGGCAGCCCGGACGACGCTTTCACCTGGTTCGCCGGGTACCGGATGCAGTACTTCGCGGCCCAGGGCCTGGCCACGCCGATCGACGACGTCTGGGACACCATCGGCCCCAACTACAGCGACGCGTTCGCGAAGGCGTCCACCGGGCAGGACGGCAAGAAGTACTTCGTCCCGTTCTACAACTACCCGTGGGCGCTGTTCTACCGCAAGAGCGTCTGGCAGGCCAAGGGGTACACGCCCCCCGCGACCATCGACGACCTCAAGACCCTGTGCGCGAAGATGAAGAAGGACGGGCTGACCCCGATCGCCTTCGCGGACAAGGACGGCTGGCCGGCCTTCGGCACGTTCGACCAGATCAACATGCGGATGAACGGGTACGACTTCCACATCAGCCTGATGGGCGGCAAGGCGTCCTGGACCGACCCGAAGGTCAAGAACGTGTTCTCGCTGTGGTCCAGCCTGCTGCCGTACCACCAGCAGGGGGCGCTCGGCCTGACCTGGCAGGAGGCGGCCCAGACGCTGGTGTCCAAGAAGGCCGGCATGTACCTGCTGGGCAGCTTCGTGGCGCAGCAGTTCCCCGCCGCCGACCTGGCCGACCTCGACTTCTTCGCGTTCCCGCAGGTCGACGCGCAGTACGGCACGGACGCGGTGGAGGCGCCGATCGACGGGTTCATGGTCTCGAAGAAGGCCAAGAACGTCGCGGGTGCCAAGGAACTGCTGAAGTTCCTGGGTACCGCCGAGGCGCAGACCATCTACCTGAAGTCCGACCCCAGTGACGTCGGCGCCAACAAGCAGGTGGACGCGACCATCTACAACGCGATCCAGCAGAAGTCGGCCCAGTTCATCGGTGCGGCCAAGCAGATCTCCCAGTTCCTGGACCGCGACTCCAACCCGACGTTCGCGTCCACTGTGGCCATTCCCGCGTTCCAGCAGTTCCTCAACAAGCCGGGTGACATCGACGGGCTGGTGAAGAATATCGACGCGCAGGCGAAGACCATCTATGCCGGCAGCTGAGGCAGCGCGGTGACTACCACCATGTCCGTACCCCAAGCGTCGGCGTCGCAGCCAACCGCGCGCCGCCGGCGCTTGGGCCGGTTCAGCCGGCGTGACGTCGTGATCCTGGTGGTGCTGGTCGGCATACCGGTACTGATGGATCTGGCCCTGATCTGGGCCACCACGGCCTCCTCGATCGGGCTCTCCTTCACCAGCTACAACGGGGTGACGGAGATGAAGTGGGTGGGCCTACGCAACTACGACCAGATCTTCACCATCTACGAGCCGTTCTGGCGGGCGGTCCGCAACAACGTGCTGTGGCTGGGCGCGCTCGGCCTGGTCGGCACCCCGCTGGGGCTGTTCTTCGCGTACCTCCTGGACAAGGAGATCCGGTTCACCCGGTTCTACCAGGCCGCGTTCTACGTACCCGTGGTGCTGTCGCTGGCCGTCGTCGGCTTCATCGCGCAGCTCATCTACTCCCGCGACTTCGGCGTGCTCAACTCGCTGCTGGGCCGCACCTCGCACCCGACCGACTGGCTGGGCGACCCGAGCATCAACATCTGGGCCATCCTGGCCGCGGTGATCTGGCGGCACACCGGCTATGTCATGATCTTGTACCTGGCCGGTCTCAAGGCCGTCGACCCCGCGCTCAAGGAAGCCGCCCTCATCGACGGTGCCAACGAACGGCAGACCTTCTTCCGGGTGGTGTTCCCCACCCTGCGGCCGATCAACATCATCGTCCTCGTGATCACTGTCATCGAGGCGCTCCGCGCGTTCGACATCGTGTACGCGGTCAACGGCGGACGCAACGGCCTGGAGCTGCTGTCCGTCCTCGTCACCACGAACATCGTGGGTGAGGCCAGCCGGATCGGGTTCGGTTCGGCGATCGCCGTGATCCTGCTCGCGACCTCGCTCGGCTTCGTGATCGCCTATCTGACGCAGATCATCCGGGAGGATCGCGCATGACCGCGACCGCCGCCTCGACGACTCCGCTCGACCGGGCCGGTCCCCCCGCGACCCGCAAGCAGCAGCGCAAGCGGCCGCGGCCGGCGCGTATCGTGCTGTACGTCTTCCTCACCGTCGTGGCACTGGGCTGGCTAGCCCCGCTGCTGTTCGCCGCGTACGCGTCGCTGCGGCCCTACTTCGAAACCCAGAAGTACGGGTACCTGTCGTTGCCGCACCACCTGTCGTTCCACTACTACGCCGAGGCGTGGAACGGCTCGGATATGCCCCTGTACTTCAGGAACACGCTGATCATCGCGGTACCCGGGGTGCTGCTGACCCTGTTCTTCGCCTCGTTCGTGGCGTTCGCGTTGGCCCGCTTCAGGATTCCGGGGCGTAAAACCCTGCTGGTGATGTTCACCGCCGGCAACCTGCTGCCGCCCCAGGTCATGGTCACCCCGTTGTACACCGTGTACACGAAGATCCATGTGCCGGACTGGGTGTCCAGTTCGGACACTCTGTACGACTCGTACCTCGGGGTCATCCTGATCCACGTCGCGTTCCAGACCGGCTTCTGCGTGTTCGTGTTGTACAACTACATGCGGACCATCCCCGCCGAACTGACCGAGGCCGCGATCGTGGACGGGGCCGGCGTCTGGCGCCAGTACTGGCAGGTGATCCTGCCGCTGACCCGACCCGCGCTGGGTGCGCTGGGTACGCTCGAATTCACCTGGATCTACAACGACTTCCTGTGGGCCCTGGTGCTGATGAGCAGCGGTGACAAGCTACCCGTCACGAGCGCGCTCAACAACCTGCGTGGCCAGTACTTCACCGACTACAACCTGCTCGCGGCCGGGTCGGTACTGGTGGCCCTGCCCACGCTGATCGTGTTCTTCGCGCTGCAGAAGCAGTTCGTGTCCGGCCTGACCCTGGGTGCCAACAAGGGCTGATGCCGGCACGCGGTTGACCGTCGGCCTGGCCGGGCGATGACCTCCCGGCCGGCCGACCGGTCAGCCGTCCGGTGGGGACAGGGAAACCTGGTTGCGACCGCGGTGCTTGGCTTCGTACAGCCCGTTGTCGGCGGTCTCAAGCAGTTGCTCGGCGGTGGCGTGCGGGGCGGGCACGGTGGCGGCCAGTCCGACGCTGACCGTCACGATGCCGTGGTGACTGGTCTGGTGGGGTACGGCGAGCGCGGCGACCGCGGCGCGGACGCGCTCGGCGACCTTGGCGCCGATGCGCCGGTCGGTGCCGGGCAGTACCACGGCGAACTCTTCGCCACCGTAGCGGGCCACCACGTCGGTTTCGCGGAGGTTGCTGGCGATGGCAGCGGCAACCCTGGCCAGGCACTCGTCGCCCGCCAGGTGTCCATAGTGGTCGTTGTAGAGTTTGAAGTGATCGACGTCGATCATTGCCAGCGCGATCGGCGTGTGTGAGCGTAGCGCGTGTGTCCACTCGGCGGCCAGGGTCTCGATCAGGCGCCGGCGGTTGGGCAGTCCGGTCAGCGCGTCGGTGACGGCCAGCAGTTCGAGCCGGTCGTTGGCGTCCCGGAGTGCCTGGGTTCGTTCGGCGACCTTGTCTTCCAGCGCGGCGTAGAGCAGCGCGTTGTCGAGAGACACGGACAGCTGCCCGGCGATGAGCTGTACCGTGTCGAGGCGGTTGCTGCCGAACGCGGCCCGGGCGCGGCGGTTCTCCAGCAGCAGCATGGCACTGGGCTCGCCGCGGCTGAGGATCGGTACCACCAGCAACGCGCACTCCGGTACGCCGCGCAGGTAGGGGTCGCGCGCGAAGCGGTCATCGCGGGTGGCGTCCTCGGCCAGCAGCGACTCGCCGGTGCGCTGGACGTACCGCACGGCGGACAGGGGCAGCAGTCCGAGGGTGGCGGCCTGTTCCACCGGCAGCCGGTCAGGCCCGCCGCCGCGCACCGGTAGCAGGAACCACGTGTCGGTGTCGGTGTCGCGCAGCAGCAGATGAGCCCCGGTGGCGCCGGTCAGGGTGCAGAGTACCTCGGTCACCCGCTCCTGCAACCGGGCGAGGTTGGTTTCGGAGCTGAGTGCCTGCGAGGCCCGCAGTACGGCCAGGATGTCGATCATCTGTGGCGAGACGCTCGAACTGCGCCGCGTACTGGCGGTGTCGTGGGTTTCGGTGACGGGTTCGGCGGTTGCCTGCAGGAACGGGAACTCCCGCGTCAAACAGTCCACCTTGGCGGTGGCACCCCATTGGCGGTAGTGGTCGGCCGCCTCGCGCAGGGCCGCACGGCCCGCATGCTCCAGGCCGTGGGCGAGGCCGAATCGCGCGCGCCGTTCGGTGATGAGGGCTCGTTGCAGCCATGGGCTCTGCCGCGAGTCGACCTCCCGCTGTGCCGCGTCGAAGGCCAGTGTGGCGGCCTGGAAGTCGCCGGTGGTCCAGGCTCGCTCGGCGTCCAGCAGGCACCGCCAGGGCAGGAAGTTGTGGGGCGCCTCGATCGTCCGGTCGGCCACCCAACCGCGGCAGTGGTCGGCTGCGGCCAGCATCTCGGTCCGCTGCGGCGCTGCCGCTTCCCGGGCCTGCCACAGCAGCGACAGGGCCTGCACGAGATGGGCGAGCCCGGTGGCGTGTGTCGCCTCGTACGCGGGCATCATCGCGTACGCGACCGGGGCGTGCCGAGCCAGCCCCTCCGGGTTGGCGAACACCGCGCTGACCAACGCTCGCATCAGGTGGTACGTGCCGGCAGCGGTCGGGTTTGCCGCCAGCCGTTCCAGGTGGGTGCGCTCGTCGAAGGACGCGTCATCGGCTCCGCCCGGCGTGTGGGTTTCCCCGCGCAGTGTCCGTACCGCCTGGCGCCAGGCGAGCACGTAGGCACCGACGTGGTCCGCGCCGGTACGCGCGACGAAGGCGAGTGCGGAATCCATCTCGGCCATCGCATCGTCAAGGGTGGGGGCGTTCTCGATCGCCTCGCCGACCGTGACGTAGTAGGTGAACGCGGCGTGCATGAGGTCCCCGCCACGGATCAGCGCCTCGCGGGCGCGCCGCGCGTGCCGGATGCTCTCCTCGATGGGATCGAACCAGGGGCTGGCGCTCAGCGCGTGCAGGGTGCGTGCCTGGGCGGTCTCCAGTTCGTAGCCGAGGGCTTCGCCGACGGCCAGTACCCGGCTGACCGCGGCGTGCCCGGTGCGGTAGTCGCGGCTGACGACGATGGTCACGAAGGAGGCGTGGGCCATGGGACCGATCAGTGCCGCCGACACGCCCTTGCCCGCCCACATCTGCGCGGCCGACGTCATGAGCCAGGCCATGACCGGTGAACCGGCGAAGAAGGCCGCCGGGATGGTGCGGTTGATGACTCGGGCCACGGCATTGTCGCGCGGATCGGTGTTGACTCCCCGCTGCACGTCCACCTCGGCGCTGCCCGTCGCCACCCATGCCTGCAGCGCGGCGATACCCCGGTGGATCGCCGGCATCAGGTCCGCGGGGGCTGGCGCGGGATGCTCCAGTCTCTCGAGGACCGACAGGCCGAGTTCCACGGCATCCGCCGGTCGACCGCGCATCAGCAGTCCGGCGATCTGCAGGCTGGCCGCGTCGGCCAGCAGGAGCCACTGGCCCGCGGCCTCGATCTCCTTGTAGACGCTGTCCGCCTCGTCGAACGCGCCGAGGCCGAGCAGCGCGGCGTGCCGCTCCACACACACCTCCACGCGCAGCCGGGCGTCCGCTGCGGTGTGGGACGGTTCGAGCAGTTGCCCGGCGGCGGCCAGGAAACGCTCCACCACGGGGTAGCTGGCCAGCATCCTGGCGTGCCGGGCGGCATCGCGGAACAGCACCGCCACCCGCCGCCGCTCGGCGGTCTCCGCCAGGTCCCCGGCCACCGGCAGGTACTGCTCGGCCGCGATCACCCGGTACCCGGGTACCGCGGCGAGCCGCCGGGCGATCGCCAGGTGCCGCACCTGCCGCTCCGCGCGCCCGAGGCTCCCGTACACCGCCTGTTGGATCCTGTCGTGCCGGAAGCGCACCCGCAGGCCGCCCGCGGCCTCCATCACCAGGAGCCCGTCCTCCAGCGCCGGCGCCAGCACGTCGTCCAGGTCCGCCACGGTCCCATCGACCTGGCCGGGCCCGGCGGGACCGCCGGCGACCCCGGCCGTGGCCGCGGTCAGCAGGTCCAGTTCCAGATCCGCGCCGAGGCAGGCCATGGTCTGCAGCAGCTCGCGGGCCGGCTCCGGCAAGGCGGCGACCCGGCCGGCGAGCAGAGCCACCACGTCGCCGACACCGACGTGCTGGCGGACGTCGTTCGGCTGCCAGGCCCAGCCGTCGGTTGACACCGCGGGGGACAGGACCCCGTCACGGCGCAGGGCGTTGACAAACTCCACCGTGTCGAACGGGTTCCCGTCGGTGCGTGGACCGATCGCTGACGCCAGGTCAGCCCCCTCGGCGGCCGGTACCCGCAGCATCTCGGCGAGCAGCACCCCGAGGTCGTCGGGTGGCAGATTCGACAGGTACAGGTGTGGTGGCGGCGGATCGAGCTGTCGCCAACGGGCGAGCAGCACCGACAACGGGTGCGACGGGTCGACCTCGGCATCCCGGTAGGCGCCCACCAGCAGGACGCCGTGCAGGCTTTCGCCGCCGAGTACGGTGTCGAGAAATCTGATCGGCCCGGTACCCGCCCACTGCAGGTCGTCGAGGAAGATCACCAGCGGCCGCTGCGGGCTGACCAGAGTCCGCAGTATCTGCGCGGCGGCCTGGTGGAGCCGGACCTGCGCGCGCAGCGGGTCGTCCCGACCGGCGGGCTCCGGGTCAACGCCCAGGAGGCCCTCGAACTCCGGCAGTACCGCGGCGGCGAGGCCGGCGTTGGTTCCCAGCGCCTCATTCAGGCGCGAGCGGACCGCCGCCAACTCCGCCTCGGGTTCGGCCAGCAGCAGCCGTCCCAGGCCGCGCATCGCCTGACGCACCGCATTGGTACTCGCGTCATGGCGGTACTGGTCGAACTTTCCGGCCACGAACCAGCCACCGGCGGCGGTGACTATCGGGCGCAACTCGTCAATCAGCGCCGTTTTGCCAACGCCGGGTGGGCCACAGACGAGAAGCGCACGTACCTGGCCGCAGATCGCGGCGTCCAGCGCGTCGCGCAGCACCCCGACCTCGTGTCCGCGTCCGATGAGATGCGACGGCGCGGACAGGCGCCGCGGGAAGTCGTGCCGCCCGGGCGTGAACCCGACCGGAGCCTGCCGCGGCTCGGCGAGCCGGCGCAGGTCGTACAGCACGCCTTCGGCGCTCTGGTACCGCCGGTCGGGCTCCTTCTCCAGCAGGTGCGCGATGATCGCCGAGAGCGCGGCGGGGACCGCCGGGTTGACCTCGCACACCGGTACCGGCACGCGGATCAGGTGATCGTGGGTCAGCTGCAACGGGTCACCGTCGCCGAACGGAGGCGTGCCGGTGGCCATCTCGTACAGGGTCGCGCCGAGCCCGTACAGGTCTGTCCGCTGGTCCACCGACCATCCCGTACGGCCGGTCTGCTCGGGTGCGAGATACGCCAGCGTTCCCGCGATCTCGTTGTGGTGGGTGAAGCCGGGCCGCTCCACCGCGAATGTCGTCGCCAGGTCGTAGTCGATCAGCATGGGGCAGTCCGGCGCGCCGTACAGCAGGATGTTGGCCGGGTTGACGTCCTTGTGTACAACGCCTCGGTGGTGTACCGCCCCGATGATCTCAACCAGCACCACGGCCCACGCGAGCAACTGGGCGGGGTCCACGGGTCCGCTGGCCAGCCGCTCGCTCAGCGGTACGCCGCGGCAGTCCTCGAGCAGGATGGCGGTGGCCTCGTCGACGCTCGGGAGTAGGCGCGGTACGCCCCGCACGCCGTCGAGGCGGCTCAGGATCGACCGCTCGTGCCGTACCCGGCGGGCGGCCTCCGGTCCTCTGGGCTCTTTCCGGATCGAGCTGCCGCGGTCTGCCTGCCCCAACCGCCATACCCGCGTGCGGCTGTTCTCGTACAGCAGCTCGTTGACCATAGCGCCCCTATCCCCGCCCGGTGACTCCATCGGCCGACCCGACGCGGGCTTGAGCCACGTGTGTCAGCACGGCGTCCGTCCGGCCCCGGAACCCACCATGCTGCACGTCGGTGTCCGATCTGGCCAATCTTGTTGGTGCGTGGTGCGCCTGTCCATCGGTCATCCCGCCATGGTCGGTCTGTCCGGTCCGGCGCCGGCGATTGTTGCATCGACGGTTGGTCAGCCGTGGGGTGCCGGGGTCCAGCCGGTGCGTGGTGTGGAGGCCAGCAGGAGTTTGGTGTATGGGTGTTGGGGCCGGCCGAGAATGTCGTCGGTGCTTCCCTCTTCGGCGATCTGGCCGTGGCGCAGCACGATGACGTGATGCGCGATCTGCCGGACGACGGCGAGGTCGTGGCTGATGAAGACGTACGCGGTGCCGGTGCTGGCTTGCAGGTCGTTGAGCAGGTTGAGTATCTGCCCCTGTACGGATACGTCGAGCGCGGAGACGGCTTCGTCGAGGACGAGGACCCGGGGTTGGGCGGCGAGGGCGCGGGCGATGGCGACGCGTTGGCGTTGGCCTCCGGACAGGGCCCGGGGAGTGGCGGTGGCGTGTCGGGTGGTCAGGCCGACGGCGTCGAGGATTTCCAGGACGCGCTTTCGGCGCTGGCGGCGGTCGAGGTGGGTGTGCAGGGCGACGGCTTCGGCGATGGCGTGGCCGATGGTCTGCCGGGGGTCGAGGGAGGTGAACGGGTCCTGCGCGATGAGTTGGAGCTGGGAGCCGCGGTGCCGGCGCGCCCGGGTGGACCGGGCCGGCGGGGTACGGTCCTGTCCACACACCTCGACGGTGCCGGAGGTGGCGGTGTGCAGTCCGGTGAGGATGGCGCCGATGGTGGATTTCCCGGCGCCGGACTCGCCGACGAGGGCGAGGGTCTGTCCGGATAGGACGGTGAAGGAGACGTCGTCCACGGCGGTGTGCGCGCTGTCGCCGTGGCCGTACCGCTTGACCAGGTGGCTGATCCGGACCACGGGTTCGAGGTTCATGGCCGCTCACCGCCGTGGGTACCAGTGTCGTTGGCGCGGTGGCAGGCGACGGTACCGCCGGGGTGGACCGTTCGGTCCGGGAACGTGGTGGCGCAGATGGGCAGCGC
Source organism: Rugosimonospora sp. (assembly GCA_035278125.1). GTDB lineage: Bacteria > Actinomycetota > Actinomycetes > Mycobacteriales > Micromonosporaceae > DATEJJ01. The sequence continues at coordinate 6,396 of DATEJJ010000528.1, read as the reverse complement.
GACCGGGCAGCGGGTGGCGAAGGGGCAGCCGGGGCCGGCGTCGGCGGCGGAGACCGGTGTGCCGGGGATGACCGGGATCCGGGGTAGCCGGATGTCGAGTGGCGGCCGGGAGGCGAGCAGTGCCCGGGTGTACGGGTGCAGCGGGGCTCGCCGGATCGTCGGGGTATCGGCGACTTCGAGGACGCGTCCGGCGTAGAGCACGACGATGCGGGGGCAGACGGCCATGGCCAGGTCGAGATCGTGGGTGACGAACAGCATCGCGATGCCGCGGTCGCGGCGCAGCCGGTCGGTCAGCGCCAGTACCTCGGACTGGGTGGTGACGTCCAGCGCGGTGGTCGGTTCGTCGGCGAGCAGCAGGCGGGGCCGGGCGAGCAGCACCGAGGCGATGAGTACCCGTTGCAGGAGGCCGCCGGACAGTTCGAAGGGGTACTGCCGCATCCGGTGTTGCGGTTGGGTGACGCCCATCTGGGTGAGGGTGTCGATCGCGGCGGTGGTGGCTGTCGCGCGGCTGTCGCCGCGGTCGCGGGCCGGTTCCAGCAGGAAGTCCCCGACGGTGTGCATCGGGTTGATGGCGGCCCGCGGGTCCTGGAAGATGTAGCCGACCTCGGTCTGCCGGAAGCGGCGCAGGTCCTTGCCGCGCAACCGGTTCACCTCCTTCCCACCCACGCGGATCTCGCCGGTGACGCGGGATCCGGTGGGGGTGAGGCGGGCGATGCAGCGCAGTGTCATGGATTTGCCGGAACCGGATTCCCCGACGATGCCGACCGCTTCGCCGGCGTGCACGGCCAGGTCGATCCCGCGCAGGATCGGCTGGTCGGTGCCGTCGTCGCCGGGGAGGTCCAGGCGCAGGTCCCGCAGGTGCAGCAGCGGGTCTGCGGCGGGCTCGGGGTTCACCGCGTGCTCGCGGGTGTGCGGGCCGGCCGGCCCGGGCGCCACCGGCGGCGGGGGCGCGGGCGGTCGCCGGACAGGCGTGAGCCGAGGACGAACAGGCTGAGAACTGTTGCCACGACGAGGGTTCCGGCGGCGATCACCTGCCCGGGGTGGTCCTGCAGGATCGCGTCGCGGTCGCTGAGCATGACACCCCAGTCGGCGGTGGGTGCCTGCACGGCCAGGCCGAGGAAGGACAGCGAGGCCAGGTCGATGAGGGCGTACGCGAAGGTGATCGTGGCCTGCCCGGCGATGACCGGGGCGAGGTTGCGCAGCAGGTGCAGCCCGGCGATTTTCACCACGGACTGGCCTTGGACGCGCAGCGCGTCGATGTAGGGCAGGTGCCGTTCGTGTTCGGCGGCGGTCATGGTCAGTCTCGCGACGTAGGGCAGGTAGGCGACGGCCAGGGACAGGACGGCCGGCCACAGTCCGGGCCCGAACAGGGCGATGGTGAGGATGGCCAGCAGCAGGCCGGGGATGGCGAACACGATGTCCAGCGCCCGGGTGATCAGCCAGGAGACGGTGCCGCCGTGCCAGGCGGCGGCCAGCGCCAGCGGGATGCCGACCAGGAGCGAGAGCAGGACGATGGCGGCGGGCCCGAGCAGGCTGGTCCGGGCGCCGACCATGAGTCGGGAGGCGATGTCCCGGCCGGTGGCGTCGGTGCCCAGCCAGTGCGCGGCGCTGGGTGCGGCGAAGGCGGACAGCAGATCGCCGTGGTCGGGGTCGGCGGGGGCCAGCAGCGGGGCGAGCAGGGCCACCAGGGCCACGGCCGCGACGACGGTCAGCGCCAGCCAGCCGGTGGCGCCCAGCCGGAGGGAGCGCCGTGGCTGCCGCGGCGGGCCGGCGGCTGCCTCTACTGTGGACTGATCGGCGAGGGAGGCGCTCACCCGGCCACCGCCCGGCGCAGCCGCGGGTCCAGCCGGGCGACCAGCAGGTCGGCGCCGAAATTGATCAGGACGAAGGCGGCGACGAGGAGCAGGCAGGTTGCCTGGACGACCGCGAAGTCCTTCTGCTGCACCGCGTTGAGGAGCACCTGTCCGATCCCGCCGAGCCCGAAGGCTTGTTCCACGACGACGGCGCCGGACAGCAGCCCGGCGATCTGCAGGCCGGTGACCGAGATGACCGGGCCGGCGGTGTTGCGCAGCACGTGGCTGCGGATCAGCCGGGGCCGCGACAGTCCCCGGGCGACAGCCGTCTGGACGTGGTCTGCGGCCAGTTGCTCCCGGGCGCCGGCCCGGGTGACCCGGGCGAGCAGGCCGCTGGCGATGATCGCGAGGCTGACCGCCGGCAGGGTGAGGCTGCGCAGCCAGCCGCCGGCACCGTCGGCCAGGCCGTAGCTCGGGAACCAGCCGAGCCATACCGCGAATACCGAGACGGTGACACCGGAGGCGACGAACGCGGGTATCGCCGTCGCGACGGAGACACCGACGTTGACCAGAGCGTCGACCGGGCCCGGCCGCAGCGCCGACAGCAGGCCGAGCCCGATCCCGGCGACGATGATGAGAAGGGTCGCGTAGGCGACCAGCGCGGCGGTGACGGCCAGCGGGTGCGCCAGCAGGGAGGTCACCCTCTGCTGGGAGATCACGGAGGTGCCGAGGTTGCCGTGCAGGACATCGCCGAGCCAGCGCAGGTACCGGATCAGGAACGGCTGGTCCAGGCCCAGGTGGTGGCGTACGGCCGCGCGGGTCTGCGGGGTCGGGCTGCGGGAGCCGAAAATGATCGACTCGGGGCTGCCGGGGGCAATGTAGATGCTGGCGTAGATGGCGAAGCTCGCGGCCAGCAGCGTGACCAGCAGCCCGGCGAGCCGCTTGAGCGTGAAGCCGAGCATCGCTACTTCCCGCCGATGGCGGCGGCCCAGGGCGAGGTCATGTAGGAGAAGGTGAGCGGGGCGCCGGTGAGCTGGTTGTTCTGGAAGACGATGGCCCGCGGCTGGACGATCGGGATCGACGGGAGATCCTCGGCGAGGTGGGCCTCGGCGTCGAGGACGAGCTTGGCCCGGGCGGCCGGGTCTGCGGTCTGCTGGGCCTGGTCGAGTGCGTGGTCGACGGCCGGGTTGTGGTAGCCGCTGAAGTTGGTGCCGCCGCCGGTACCGCCGAAGAGCTGGTCCATCAGCGCCGGCTCGGGCAGCTCGACGTAGTTGAGGGTGATGAACAGGTCGAACGGCTTGCGGGCGTTCGGGTCGCTGAACAACGAACCGTACTGCTGGTTGGGTACGCCGATGAGCTTGAGGGTGATCCCGATCTGGGCGGCCTCCTGCTGGAGTACCGTCGCCAGCTGGACCAGTTGCGGGTTGCCCGACGGGTACCCGAAGGCCAGGGTGGCCCCGGTGGCGTTGGCCTGGCGTACCAGGGCCGTGGCGGCGGCCACGTCCGGCTGCGCGACCAGCGGCCGGTAGGCCGCCTGGAACACATCTTTCTGGTACCCCCACAGGCCGGGCCCGACAACCTTGTAGAGCGGGTCGGACGCGCCCTTGAAGATGGTCTTCGCGATCGCCTGCCGGTCGATGACCTTGGACAGCGCCTGCCGGACCCGCGGGTCGGCGCCCGGACCGGTGTCCTTGGACAGCAACAGGTCCAGGTTGACCGGGGTGGAGCCCGCGCCGCCCAGGTAGACCTTGCCGCCGGCGGCGGAGCGCAGCTGGTCGAGCAGGCTGCTGGGGAGGTTGAACGCGCCCTGGATCTGGCCCGAGGTCAGGCCGTTGACCAGTGCCGAGTTGTCCGTGGCGTAGACGAACGTGAACGTCTTGGCGTGCGCCCGGTGCGCGCGGTCCCAGTAGCTGTCGTTGCGGGTCAGCACCAGCTTGGTGGACCCGTCGTAGGAGCTGAACTTGTACGGGCCGGTGCAGATCACGCCGGTGTCCGGGCTGCCGAACGCCTGACCTTTGGCCTCGGCGAACGTCTTCTCCACCACCGCGCCGGCCAGCGTGGCCAGGGTGTCGGGGAAGGTGGGCGCGGGTTCGGTGAAGGTGATGGTCACGGTCGAGGGGTCGGTCGCGGTGATGGATCTGACCCTGGCGAAGGCGTAGCCGTACCCGGAGGCGACCTTGGGGTCGAGGTTGCGGTTGAGGCTGTACGCGGCGTCCGCGGAGGTCATCGGCGTACCGTCGGAGAACGTCACCGCGCGGCGCAGCTTGAGTACCAGCGTCGTCGGGTTGGTGAAGGTGTACGACTCGGCCAGGCCGGGGGACAGGGTGTAGTCGGGGGCGACCCGGATCAGCGGTTCGCAGATGTTCGGGATCGCCGTCTCCTCCGGATAGTCCGGCACCTTCACCGGGTCGAGGCTGAGCAGCGGCCGGTAGTCCCCGGACCAGGTGATCGCGTCGACATCCTTGGTCGCCGTACCGGTGGAGACCTGGCCGGCGGTGATGGACGAGATCGCTTTGCCGGGCGCCGTCGAGGAGCCGGAACCGTTGCCGCCACAGGCGGTCAGCGCGAGCAGGGCGGTGCCGGCCAGGCAGGTGCCGGCCAGCCGTGCGGTGCGGCGGTGCTGGACCATGAGTACCTCCGACTAGTCGGATCGGTGGACGAGGTGACCGTCCACATAGGTGCGTGCGACGCGTGCCTGGGCGAGGTGTCCGGGTGGGCCGTCGAACGGGTCGCGGTCGAGGACGACGAGGTCGCCCCGCAGCCCCGCCCGGATGCTGCCGGACAGGTGCTCGACCCGGTTGGCCCAGGCCGAGCCGCCGGTGTACGCGGCGACCGCGACCGGTAGCGGCAGCGCCTGCCCGGCGTCCAGCGGTTCGGTCCCCGGCGGTGCGTCCTCGCCGATCCGGTTGACGGCCACGTGGATGCCGGCGATCGGGTCGGGGCTGCTGACCGGCCAGTCGCTGCCCATGACGAGGGTGGCGCCGTCGCGGTGCAGGTCCCCGAACGGGTACTGCCAGGCCGACCGCGTGGGGCCGAGGAACGGGATGGCGAGTTCGTCCATCTGCGGCTCGTGGCAGGCCCACAGCGGCTGCAGGTTGGCCGCCGCGCCCAGCCGCCGGAAGCGGGCGATATCCTCCGGCCGGACCACCTGCACATGGGCGAGCAGGTGCCGGCCGCCCGACGCGCCGTTGGCCGCCCGGGCGGCCTCGATCGCGTCGAGCACGTCGCGTACCGCCCGGTCGCCGAGGGCGTGGAAATGCACGTCGAACCCGGCCGCGTCCAGCGCGACCGTGGCCCGGTGCAGGGTCTGCGGGTCGAGGAAGCTGATCCCGTGGTTGCCGGTGGGCTGGCCACACCGGTCCAGGTAGGGCTCCAGCAGGGCTGCGGTGAAGGTCTCGATCACGCCGTCCTGCATCACCTTGACGCTGTGCACCCGGTACCGGTGGCCGTGCGCCGCCCCCTCGGCGGCCACCCGTTCGCGGACCTCCGCCAGCCGGGCCACCTGCGCCTCGATCCGGTCCACCGGGCAGGACCGGTCCCACCACAGCGCCCCGGACACCCGTGCGGTCAGCCAGCCCTCCCGCTGCGCGCGCAGGTACGAGGCGTGGACGGAGGGCTCGCCGGCAGCTCCGTCCACCCGGACGATGGCGTCCTGCCAGCCGACGATGCCCAGCGAGTGCAGGTACCGCAGGGCTTCGCGCAGGCCCTCGTCGTACTCCTCCTGGGTGTCCGCGGGCAGGACCGGGGCGATCAGGTCCATCGCCCCCTCGTGCAGCAGCCCGGTGGGGGCGCCGGCGGCGCCGCGTTCGATCCGGCCGTCGGCGGGGTCCGGTGTCCGCGCGTCGATCCCGGCCCGGGCCAGGGCCGCGGAGTTCACCCAGGCCGAGTGGTGGTCCCGGTTGGGCAGGAACACCGGCCGGTCGCCAACCAGATCGTCCAGCAGCTGCCGGTCCGGCCGGCCGCCCGGGAACAACTCCATCGACCATCCGCCGCCCAGGATCCACGCCCGGTCGGGGTGGCGGGCGGCGTAGGCGGCGATGACCTCCCGGCAGGCGGCGACGGTCCGGGCACCGGTCAGGTCGCACCGGGCCCGCTCCACACCGCCGCTGACCGGATGGGCGTGCGCGTCCAGGAAGCCCGGCACCAGGACACGCCCGTCCAGGTCGACCACCTCGTCCGCCCGGGGCAGGTACGCCGCCACCGCGTCCCGGCCGCCCACCGCCACGATCCGGCCGGCCTCGACGGCGACCGCGCTCGCCCAGCTGCGGGCGGCGTCCCCGGTGAACACCCGACCGTTGCGGAACACGGTCGTCGGCGCGTCCTGCTGCGCGGGCGGGAGTGTCATGCGTGCGGCCTCTTCCTGGGCGGGTTCGCGCGGCAACCGTGCGGTGGCGACCGCCCGGCGACCTGAGCCGGGATCGGCTGGGGGTGCGAGCTACCTTCCTGGCTAGGGATTAAATCCCGGTGACACCGACCATGTCAACAGTGTTGACAACAGCACGTGTTACGATCCCGTACCGTGATGAACAGAGAGGTGCCAGGCGGCGGTGGGACGATCGCCGGTCCGGCCGCGGCCGCGCCCGGCGGGCACGACGGCAACGGA
>DATEJJ010000527.1:0-2197 GCA_035278125.1 Rugosimonospora sp. | reverse complement strand
GAGGGCCTGCCCGCCGACCTGGAGGCGGTACAGGTGACGCACCTGCTGAACACCGAGTACGGGGTACCCGCCGAGCCGGCGGTGACGGTGGTGGCGCGGGCCGATCCGGCGCTGATGAACGACTGGGCCCGGCGCTGGCGCCGGCAGCCGCCCGTGACCCGGGTGGATCCGGCCCGGCAGGTGGGCCCGGGCCTGTCGGTGGTGAACCTGTACGTGGCCGGCGACCCGCAGGGCGGGGACGCCCGCGCGCTGCTGGACCGGGTACGCGGGGACCGGCCGATCGGGGTGCAGACCTGGGTCACCGGGGACGCCGCCCTGCTCACCGACCTGCTCGGGCTGATCGGCGCGCACCTGCCAGGGGCGATCGGGCTCACCCTGCTCGCGATGGCGCTGCTGCTGTTCGCGATGACCGGCTCGGTGGTGATCCCGCTCAAGGCGGTCGTGATGAACGCCGTGTCCCTGGGCGCCACCTTCGGGGTGCTGGACCTGGTGTTCGAGCGCGGCTACCTGACCGGGCCGCTCGGGCTGCTCCAGGTGACCGGTTTGAACCCGTTCATCCTGGTGATTGTGTTCGCGTTCGCGTTCGGCCTGTCCATGGACTACGAGGTGTTCCTGCTCGGCCGGATCAAGGAGTACGTGGACCGGGGCCTGGACAACGACCGGGCGGTACGCCGCGGGCTGCAGCACTCCGGTCGGGTCATCACCTCCGCCGCGCTGCTCATGGTCATCGTGTTCGGCTGCTTCGCCTTCGCGAGGTCCGGCGAGATCCAGCAGATCGGGCTGGGCCTGGCGGTGGCGGTCGCGATCGACGCCACGGTGGTGCGGTGCGTGCTGGTACCGGCGACCATGACGCTGCTGGGCCGGTGGAACTGGTGGGCGCCGGCACCCCTCAAGCGGCTGCACGCGCGGCTGGGCGGCCCACTGCACTGATCGGGGTCAGGTGGACAGGTCCACCTCTTCCCAGTTCGGCGGCTGCTCGTGTACCGGCCCGTACAGCACCACCGCCCACTCCAGGGCCCAGCGCCGCTGGCCGATCGCGTTGGAGTCGATGATCCCGGGCAGCTGCTCCTGCCGCTCCTCCGCCTCCAGGTACGACCAGTCCAGGCAGTAGTAGAGGTCCAGCAGTACCGCCGCGTCCCGCGGGTCGCGCGGCGCCGCCAGGATCCGCGACTGCCACGACCGGTACGGCTCGTCCCGGCGCAGGTCGGGTAGTAGCGGCATCAGGCCCTCCCCGGCCGGCGCCGTCGGGTCCAGCCGCTTGACCATGGACAGCAGCCAGGCCAGCGCGGCCACCGCCTCGGTGTGCAGCAGGAATGTCTGCTCGTCGCCCTCGCCCGAGGCGACGAAGCGCCACTCCGGCGGGGTCAGCCTGTCCAGCAGGTGCGCGTCGAGCAGCCAGCTCATCGCCCGCTGGCTGGACATGCCGAAGCAGCGGGCCAGTACCACGTTCAGCACCGCCGCGCGCGCCTCCAACTCGGTACGCGGGCGCAGCGTCACCTTGTCCCCCGGCTCCCACACCAGCGGGAAGTTCGCCGGCGGTACGGGTAGCCCGAGCCGGTACAGCTCGTCACGGTTTGCCGCGCGTACCACCTCGGGATCGGGTACAGGGGCGATCATGGGTCTCGCTGAACGGTCGGGGAGGAGATGCTGGCAGCTGCGCTACCGATCCTCCCGGCCGGCAAGTCCCGGGTCAAACGCCGGTAAGCAGATGGCCACATATTCCGCACCCTCCGCAGTCGGCGCGCTGTACTGCACGCGCTCTCCCGCCCGGGTCACCACCGCCTGCCCGGCCGCCACGTCCAGTGTGCCGCCCGGATGGGCCACCCGCACCACGCCACGTAACACCAGTGTGTACTCGTCGAAGCCGGGTGCCTGGGGCGGCTCGGTCCAGCCTCCCGGGGCGACCATGTGCGCGATGGACACCGCGGTCTCGCCGGAGTTGACCCGGCCGACGTACTCGTCGATCACCTTCCCGCCCGGTACCGGTACCCGAGCGGGTTTCGCGATCAGCTCTGCCATCCAGCCTCACCCACCCTTTCTAGTACCAACGGTGCCGGCTGCGGCGGCGCCCCGGCCACTTGTACCGCCTCCTGTGCCGCTACCAGGGCGTCCGGGATCCGGCGCGGGTCGTCGGCGCGCAACTCGAACAGCGGCTCGCCGGCGCGGACCGGGTCGCCCGGGCGGCGCCGCAGCACCA
>DATEJJ010000526.1:0-5675 GCA_035278125.1 Rugosimonospora sp. | reverse complement strand
ACCGTCCCCGACCGGCGCGCAGTCGTGCGCCCGCAGCGGATCCGCGACGTACGGCGCGGCGAGCAGCTCCGCCACCGATACCCGGCCGGCCAGCTGTGCGGCCGGGTTGCCGACCGCGGCGGCCCGGTTGCGCGCGGCCACCGCGGCCATGTCGGCCTCGCTCCACAGCCCGGCCTCGATGCCCAGCCGCGCCTGTAGCGCGGCCACGCTCACCGAGTCCGGCCACAAGGGAGCGAGCAGGTACGGGTCGAGCTGCATCGCGAGCACCTGGCGCAGCCGCCCGGCCGAGGACTTGCCGAAGCCGTACGCGAGCGCCACGTCCGCCTCGCCGAGCAGGACCTTCACGTACGCCTCGTACAGCGCCCAGGCGCCGTCCATCTCCACATGGGACTCGGCGATGGGCGGGTACGCGCCGATGGCGTCCACCGCGGACACGAACGAGAACGCGCGCCCGGCCAGGTAGTCGGACGAGCCGGAGCACCAGAAGTTGATGTCCCTTCTGGACAGTCCGGTCCGCGCGAGCACCTCCTGGAACACCGGTACGAGCATCTCCACGCCGTTGGTGGTGCTGGGCGCGGCGCGCAGGACGGGTGCCTGCGCGAAGCCGACGACGGCGACTTCGGCCACCGGGTGCCTCCCGTCAGAGGTGGTGTGCGTACGACTCGAAGGGCGCGTCCGGCTCGTCGGCCGGCTCGAAGTGGTCGATGTTCTGCGGGGTGGTACCCCACTGTTCGCGGGGCTTCCACACCGCGCGTACCCGCATGCCCATCCGCACCTGCTCCGCCGGGCAGCCGAGGATCAGGTGCTGCAGCGGGATGTCGGCGCCGTCCAGCAGGATGTGTGCGGCGACGTACGGCGGCTTCACCCGCTGGCCCAGGAACGGCACGTTGACGATGCAGAAGGTGGTGACCGTACCGACGTCGCGCAGCTCCACCTCGTCCGTGGTGGGTACCCCGTCGGTGGGGCAGGCGCCGCGCGGCGGGATGTACACCTTGCCGCACTCGGGGCAGCGCTGCCCGAGGATCCGCCCCTCGGCCAGCCCGTGCAGGTACCGGGTCTCCTCGGGGGACACCATGTGCTCGTAGCTCAGGTGCACCGGCGTGGTCGTCATGGTGATCTGCTCGACCGCGCCACCCTCCCGGGGCGAGGGCGGAGACTCACCGGGGACGAAGGAGACGATGTCCCGGATGCTGCCCACGCGCGTGTCCGCCCACTGGGCGCGTACCCGCATCCCGGTGCTCATCGCCTCGCGGGGCGCATCCACCGCGTGCAGCATCGGGGTGTCCGCGCCGTCCAGCCGGATCAGCGCGAACGCGAACGGCCGGTCCAGCGGCTGCCCCGGTACCGGCCGGCGCACCCAGGTCCACGCGACGACCGTACCCGCGTCGGCGACCTCGACCAGGTCGAACAGCGGCTGGTACGTCACCGGGTCGTACTCGACCGGCGGTGCGTGTACCCGCCCGTCACTGCCCCGTACGCCGAGAATCCGTCGCTGGGTGAGGGCGGTCATGAACTCGCTGAGTACCGGCCCGAGCGAGCGGGTGTAGTCGAAGCCGACCTCCAGCGGTGCGCTCAGTGGCGATTCCACCCAGCAAGTGAAACACGTTCTACATTGCTAGGCAACAACATCAGCGGTAGCTCACTCCCCGCGGAACTCCGGCTTGCGCTTCTCCGCGAACGCGCGCGGGCCCTCCTTGGCGTCCTGGCTGGCGAACACCGACATGCCCAGCCGGGCCTCCAGCTTGAACGCGTCGTTCTCGGCCATGCCCTCGGTCTCCCGGATGGTACGCAGGATCGCCTGTACCGCGAGCGGTCCGTTGGCCGCGATCAGCCCGGCCAGTTCGAGCGCCTTGGCGAGCGCCTGCCCGTCCGGTACCAGGTGACCGATCAGGCCGATCTGGAGCGCCTCGGCGGCGGTCAGGTGCCGCCCGGTGAGCAGGATGTCGGCCGCGACGGTGTACGGGATCTGGCGCACCAGGCGTACCGCCGAGCCGCCCAGCGGGAACAGCCCCCAGCGCGCCTCGGACACGCCGAAGCGCGCGCTCTGGCCGGCGACCCGGATGTCGGTGGCCTGGAGGATCTCCGTGCCGCCCGCGATGGCCGGGCCCTCCACGGCCGCGATGAGCGGCTTGGTCAGCCGCCGGCCCTTCAGCAGCGACTCGATGACGGACAGGTCCCAGCCGCCCGACTGGAAGCTGTCGCCCGGGTGGGCGGCGGTCATCGCCTTCAGGTCGGCGCCGGCGCAGAACGCGCCACCGGCACCGGTGAGGATGCAGGCCCGGATGTCCGGATCGCGGTCCACCTCGTCCCAGGCGTCGCGCATGATGGCCATCATCGGCCCGGACAGCGCGTTGCGCGCCTGCGGCCGGTTCATCGTGACGATGAGGACGTGCCCGCGCCGCTCCACGAGCGCGTGCGGCTCCTCGTCAGGTGCGCCCATCGGCTCTCCCCTGGTCGACTCGGCAGGCGGGGACTTGCCACTCACGATAACACGTTCTACTTTTTTCACATGGCGCCCAACATTGCGGATCTCTTCGAGCACGCGGTCGACACCTTCCCGGACCGGCTCGCCGTAGTCTGCGGCGACACCGAGCTGACCTACACCGAGCTGGAGGCGCGCGCGAACCGGCTCGCCCACTACCTCTCCGCCCGCGGCGTGGGGCTGGACTCCCATGTCGGCGTGTACGGGCACAACTCCGTCACGCTGGTGGAGACGCTGCTCGCCACGTACAAGCTGCGGGCCAGAGCGGTCAACGTCAACTACCGGTACGTCGAGAACGAACTGCAGTACGTGCTGGCCGACGGCGACGTCACGGCGCTGGTACACGACCGGTCGTTCGCGCCCAAGGTCGCCGGCGTACTGCCCGAGTTGCCTGGACTGCGGGAGATCGTGGTCATCGAGGACGGCAGCGACGCGGACTTCAGCGGGTACGGCGGCACGGCGTACGAGGACGCGCTCGCGTCGGCGTCGCCGGACCGGGACTTCGCGCCACGCTCGGGCGAGGACGTCTACCTGCTCTACACCGGCGGCACCACCGGGTACCCGAAGGGGGTGATGTGGCGGCACGCGGACGTCTGGCGGACCCTCGGCGGCGGCATCGACTTCATGACCGGCATCCCCGTCGAGGACGAGTGGGCGCAGTCCAAGCGCGGCGTGGAGATGGGCTTCGCCATGGTGCGGCTGTGCCTGGCGCCGTTCATCCACGGCAACGCGCAGTGGGCGGCCCTCATGGCCCTGTTCGGCGGGGACACCGTGGTGATGATGCCGCGGTTCGACGCGGAAGAGGTCTGGCGCGTGGTGGAGCGGCGCAAGGTGAACGTCATCGTGCTCATCGGCGACGCGATGGCGCGGCCGATGATCGAGGCGCTGCCGCGCGTCAACCCCGACGTGTCGAGCGTGTTCGCGATCTCCAGCAGCGCCGCGCTGTTCTCCCCGTCGGTCAAGGAGCAGTACGTCGCCACCCTGCCCAACGTGATGATCACCGACTCGGTGGGCTCGTCGGAGACCGGGTTCACCGGCATGAGCATGGTGACCGGCGGCTCCGGCCAGACCGAGGGCCCGCGGGTGACGCCCGGCCCGAACACCATCGTCATCGACGAGCACGGCAAGCGGGCGGCGCCCGGCGTGGTCGGCCGGCTGGCCCGGGGCGGGTACGTGCCGATCGGCTACTACAAGGACCCGGAGAAGACCGCCGCGCTGTTCGCCGAGGTGGACGGCGTGCGCTACACGGTACCCGGTGACTTCGCGCGCATCGAGGAGGACGGCACCATCACGCTGCTCGGCCGGGGTACCTCGTGCATCAACACCGGCGGCGAGAAGGTGTTCCCGGAGGAGGTGGAGGGCGCGCTCAAGTCCCACCCGGACGTGTTCGACGCGCTCGTCATCGGCCTGCCCGACGAGCGGCTCGGGCAGCGGGTGGCCGCCATCGTGCAGCCCCGCGAGGGCCGTACCCCGGACCTGGCCGCGCTGGAGGCGCACGTACGCGAGCAGATCGCGGGGTACAAGGTGCCCCGCACCGTGCTGTTCGTCGACGAGGTCGGCCGGACGCTGACCGGCAAGGCCGACTACGCCTGGGCGCACCGGGTCGCGCAGCAGGCCGCCACCATCTGAAGGAGAACGCGTGCACACCGCACTGTGCGAGCTGCTCGGCATCCAGTACCCGATCGTCGGCTTCACCCCGTCGGAGCACGTGGCGGCGGCGATCAGCCGGGCCGGCGGGCTGGGCGTGCTGGGCTGCGTCCGGTACAACGATCCGGCCGACCTGGACGCGGCCCTCACCTGGCTGGACGAGCACACCGACGGGCGGCCGTACGGCGTGGACATCGTGATGCCGGCGCGGGTACCGGCCGAGGGTACGCAGGCGGACCTGTCGACGCTGATACCGCAGGAGCACCGGCGCTTCGTGGACGAGACGCTGCGCCGGCTGTCGGTACCGCCGCTGCCCGAGGACGGGCCCGCGCGGGCGGGCGTGCTCGGCTGGCTGCACTCGGTGGCACGGTCGCATGTGGACGTCGCGCTGCGCCACCCGGTACGGCTGGTGGCCAACGCGCTCGGCTCGCCGCCAGCCGACGTGATCGCCGAGGCGCACGAGCGCGGGGTACTGGTGGCGGCGCTGGCCGGCAAGGCGGAGCACGCGCGCTCGCACGTGGCGTCCGGAGTGGACATCGTGGTGGCGCAGGGCTACGAGGCGGGCGGGCACACCGGCGAGATCGCCAGCATGGTGCTGCTGCCCGAGGTGGTGGACGCGGTCGGCGGGCAGGCGCCGGTCCTGGCCGCGGGCGGGATCGGCTCCGGCCGCCAGGTCGTGGCCGCGCTGGCGCTCGGCGCGAGCGGCGTGTGGATGGGCTCGTACTGGCTGTCCACTGAGGAGTACGCGGTGGGCGACTCGGTACCCGCCCTGCGGCAGGCGTTGCTGGACGCCACCTCCTCGGACACGGTGCGCTCGCGCATCTACTCGGGGAAGCCGGCGCGGCTGCTCCGTAACAAGTGGACAGACGCGTGGACCCAGCCGGGTGCGCCCGAGCCGCTGCCGATGCCGCTGCAGAACCTGCTGGTGAGCGAGGCGCACGAGCGGCTGATGCGGGCGGGCGACCCGCACGTGGTACCGATGCCGGTGGGGCAGATCGTGGGCCGCATGAACGAGGTGCGGCCGGTGGCCGAGGTGATGGCCGCGCTGGTGCGCGAGGCCGGCGAGACCCTGTCCCGCCTGAGCGAACTCAAGCTCCAGTAGCCAGCGTCGCGCCGATCCGCAGCAGCGACGCGGTGGCGCCGCCGAGCGCCAGCTCGTTGTGCTTGGCGGCCACGAAGTAGCGGTGCAGCGGGTGGTCCAGGTCGATACCGACGCCGCCGTGGACGTGGACGGCGGTGTGCGCGATCCGGTGCCCGGCGTCCGCCGCCCAGAACTTCGCGGTGTCCACCTCGGTGGCGCAGGGCAGCCGTTCGGCCAGCCGCCACGCCGCCTGCCACAGCGTCAGCCGGACCGCCTCGACATCGATGTACCCGTCGGCCAGCCGCTGCGACACCGCCTGGAAGCTGCCGATCGGCCGGCCGAACTGCACCCGGTCCCGCGCGTACGCCGACGTCAGCTCCAGCGCGCGCTCCACCACCCCGAGCTGCAGCGCGCACAGCCCGACGGTGCCGTGCGCCACCAGCCACTCGGTGATGTCCCGGCCCG